>JAJYJL010000800.1 GCA_021789565.1 Acidobacteriota bacterium | reverse complement strand
TGTCCCGAGACGGTTACCGCAAAGTCCCGCGTAAACCTCGACCGTTGCAGGTAGAATTTCAGTTCCGAAAGTGGCATGGACTTTCTGCTTGCAGAACGGGTCTCGAGTGCCGCAGCGGGTGAACACCTGCAGGGATG
This sequence comes from Acidobacteriota bacterium, assembly GCA_021789565.1. Next base: position 4,696 of record JAJYJL010000800.1, on the reverse strand, counting down.
CCGTTGATCAGCAAACCTTCCGCCCAACGGCCCAGGTTCGCAGAACTTCACCCCGAGCATAAGGGATGTTACCCACTATCACTGCGGAGAGGTTGAACGGCGGCTCGCCAACAAAAACACCCGAGCGGAATGGTACTCGCGTGCCGGGACCGTGCGGTATATCGCGGTTCGGAACAGAGTCCGGGCCAATGTAAACATGCTCCGTAACAAACGCCAGTCGATAGGTGCGCAGGATGTTCTCAAGCGCAGCCTGGATCTCGTTGTTACTGAGGTGCTGCAAAACCTGCCGCACCAAGGCTGCTCCGGCAGGAGGGAGCGAGTCTGAAACGACGTCGGCACGCACAAAACGAATGTGCTCGTTCGAATAGATGCGAGAATTCCAATCAATCACCGACCCGGCAATGTCAACACCGGTGTACCTTGCAACCATCTCCGCCAGAACTCTGCCAATCTTGAAATCGCCACAGCCCAAGTCCGCGACCGAGGTGACTCGGTTGACCCGCAATAAATCTCCCATCAGCGCGCAGTATTCCGCCGCGTACCGGCCGTTTGAACCAGATCCGGAACTTCCTGCCCCCTCAGCAAACTTCCCACCCCACGCCCCAACAGCATAGACCTTATCGAACACTTCAGAGCGGCTGAGCGGTTCGTATTGACGTTGGATCTGGCGCGTACGCGCACGGACCCATGCACTCCGCAGCGGAGCGGGCAGCACACGCTTTATGAAGGACTTCGTATTCAGCACGGGTTACTGGGATGGAGCGCTATCGTCTGAAGGACGATTATCATCCTGTAGGATGGGTGCCGTAGGATCTGCCAATGTGCACCTGAATCAAAAAGGGCAACCAGGTTTCCGACTCCGCGAGGGGGAGCCGTTGACCGGAATCAACAGCAACATTGAATTTGCTGCATATCGGAACGACACGGATGAATCACCCCTCGGGAGAGTGAGACACTCTCCCATCACGTCTGGCCCCTGAGACCGCAACACTAGACCTTGTAGCGGTCGTAATCGAAGGGCTCGTTTACCAGATGGTAGCGTGGCTCGCCAGGGAGCTGCAGGTAATAGGTCTTCAGAGGCGTACGCGCAAAATCGGTCAGTTTGCGACGAACGGCCGCGCGGTTGACCCATTCGTAGACCGGGATCTCCCACGGGTTGAATGTATCGGTCAGACCACGTTCTTTGGCGATGCGGAAAAGATTAATATCGCCTGGTTCATGACCTCCCAGATACATGCCAATCACGTCTAAACGGAACTTGTCTTTGCCGAACATGACCATATTGGTGAGAACCTGCTGGCCTTCTGCTTCGGCAGCGGTGATGCCTTCAATCATGGCCAAGCCCGTCTTCATCACGCTCATATGGTCGCAAGTCTTCTGCGCCCAGATCTCCATGTCCATCGGGCCCAACGTTGCCTGGCTATTGTAGCGGTCATAATGCATCTTGACGTGGCGTTCAAAGAGCTTTTGTAGGACAGATTCCGCGTTGGGCTGAATGTCTGCCTTCATGAACTCGGGTACTCCCGTCACCATCCGCCAGCCCGAGCAGAAGCGGCAGTAAGGGAGCACCACCATTCCTTGTTCGTTCTTCACGGACAGCGTCAGGCACATCCCGTGAGACTTCCACTTCGCGATGTTGAACAACCAGGTGTCTGGCTCATTAGCGGGGGCATAGTGAGGAATGCGCCTGAAGATGACCCCGTCGGGTACCGTGCTCCAGGTCATCTCCCAGCTTTCCTGGAACTGCTGGGGGGTACGCCTGGTCTGATTCATCATCACTCCGAGGCGGTTATTGACGTCGACATATCCCAGGCGGACCCACTGCGGGTAGCCATTGGCTTCAAGAAAGTAAAGCTTCTTGAGGCCGATTTCCTTGAGAGCCATAACCACGCCCTCGTAAAAGTTTGTGTCGGTTAGCCCGTTTGTGGTTCCCCCGGCGTTCGGTTTAAGAATGATGCGGCGGGAGACAGGAATCCCGGGCTGTTCCATGGGAACAAATATCTCCCGGGCCAGCGCAAGGCCCTCTCGGCGCTTGGCATCCTCGTCCGTTATTTGCGCCACATGGGTACGCCGGATAAAGACGGCTTTGGGATTGTTCTCGATGAATGGATGAACTCCAAAGTATGCCTGGGGAAGAACCGACCGTGCCCCGGCTAATTTGACCGCAGGGATCGCGCCCGAAGCAACCAGCGCGCCGGCACGTAGAAAGTCTCTCCGAGAAAGCATTCAGCCTCCTTTGGCTTCCCAGCTTGCCCCGGAACCAGTCGGCCGACGGGTTTTGGCCGTCTCAAGCGGAATTTCCGCTGCTATTATCTTGTTGTTTTTCAAGATACAACCAACCACCCCTGAATGCAAGATCCAGTCACGTCTATCATGTGGGGTGAGTCCTCAAACCAAGGAAGTATCGGGCGTCACGTCTCTCTGGGCGAATAAATTTCAGAAAAGCGTTTTGGAACCAGGCTATGCTGAGCCCATTCGCTTCCAGCATCCGGCCGCCCCGATTGCTCCTCGTGGTGAAAGGCGGCAAGATTCGCGCGCTGCTCCTGAAGCAAGCTCATGCTCATTTTGAAAATCAGCATGCTACCCCCAAAAGGGATCAAACATTGCGACCCTTCGGCAGTCTGTCGCCGTGCCGCCCCTGACTGTAGTAGCGGACGTAATCACAGTAATTTGAACCGTAGTGGCCGTCATATTTCAGATCAAGTTTATTGAGCACACAACCCAGAATGTTGGCTCCGGCGCTTTCCAAGACACGGTGCGCCCGAGCCAGTGCAGCTCTTGCTGTAACCTGGCTTTCCGCCACCAGGATGACCCCATCGACAAAGGAAGAAACGGCCGTCGCGTCCGTCACCATCAGAACCGGCGGCGTGTCCACCACCAGATGGTCAAAGCGGCTGCGCAAAGTTGTGAGGAGATCTTCCATGGCCTTTGAAGCAAGCAAATCGGCGGGGTTGGACGGCCGCGGACCCGCCGAGAGAAACCAGAGATTCGGCAGGTCGGGCAATGGTACCAATGCTTGATCAATCTGCCCTGCTCCAGTCAGAATACTGCTGAGCCCTGGACGGCCATTGACGTTGACCACGCGATTAAGGCCGGTCTGACGCATATCGGCGTCCACAAAGAGAACCCGCTTTCCTATCTGTGTCAGCCCCATCGCCAGATTAAATGCCGTGCAGGTTTTCCCTTCAAAAGGCCGAGCGCTCGTCAGCAGGACGGCGCGGGGTGCACGGGAGGCGGATGAGTGCAACACTGCGGTTCGCAAAGTATGATAAGACTCCGCCAGAACGGAGGTTGGCTGGTTTAAAACTGCCCATTCCACCTTGCTATTTCTGCCAGCCACTCCATTTCCTGGGCAGCTGGACCAGTTTTTCCAGTTTTCCAGTGAACGGACTGCCGGGATCACTCCCAACACGGGCTCGGCGATGCTGCGTTCAATGTCTTCGGCCGTTCTAATGGAGGTATCCATTGCTTCCTGCATAAAGGCCAATGTCGTCCCCAGGATCAGTCCCACCATGAGACCTATCGCGATGTTCCGGCTTTTTCTCGGCCGTATGGGTGCAGCAGGCACTGTCGCGGGGTCAACGAGGTGAACGTTGTTGGCCTTCAAGCCGGCAGACACCGCGGCTTCTTTTACCTTGGTCAACAGGCTGTCATAAAGTTGCTGACTGGTGTCAAAATCATGTTTAAGAAGACCAGACTGAATCATCAATTGATTCACGTTTCCAAGCTCCACCTTCTCGCGTGCCACTAAATCAGATAGCAGCCTCACCCGGCCCAATGCAGCCTGGTAATTGTGCTCAATCCGTTCCACCGCCCGGGTGCGATCTTGCTGAATCAGAGATTGAAGTTCACTTATCTGGTTACGCAGCCTGACAACTTTCGGGAATCTCGGCCCGTATCGTCCAAGGGCGCCGACGTACGCCGTCTTCAAATTGGTGTACTTCGCTTCCATATCTTGCAGAAGTCTGTCCTCAGCCAGCAAACTCACTTTTTCAGGATTTGCCTGCACCAACTGGTAGAGAGCTTCCTTCTGTGCCAGGTCGTTTTGGGCCGATGTCAGGCCCTGGCTCAGGCCCGCCAGATGCTGGTCTTCAATGTTCTCCTTGCCACTGATATTAACAATGGAATTCTGCCGTTCGTACTTGACCAAAGCCTCTTGTGACTCTTCAACTTTGGCCTTCAGATCACTGAGCTGCTCACTCATCCACCCCGAAGCCTGGCGCGTTGCATCGTACTTGGTAAGGAAATTGTACTCTTTGTAATTGCTGACCAGTGCATTTGCAACCTTGGCAGCCAGCCCTGAATCGGTACTTTCGAAACTAACTTTGATCATGCGGCTTCCCGGCACCAAGTCCACGTTCAGGGAGTTCTTAAACCGCCTGGTCAGACGCGCCTTTCGTTCTGTCAATGTCTCTTCGGTTCTCACCGGTTTGCCAGATGCAAAGGGATTAAAAGCCGGGTTGCGGTTAAGCTTCAAAAGCTGGATAGTCTGCCAGGCTAGGTTTCTGCTGTTCAAAACGTCCACCTGGGTCTGCAGGAAGGTCGGGTCTGTCGGAACCGTCTGATAGAGGTTGCTGACGGACTGCATGCCGGGCGTTTCCGAATCCACTTCAACCTCGGCCGTGGCCCGGTAAACCGGCTTCTCCGTATAGGAAAAGATGGCAACAAGAGCAGCAATCGCCAGGGCTGTTGTAAG
>JAJYJL010000799.1 GCA_021789565.1 Acidobacteriota bacterium | reverse complement strand
AGACGGCTGAGATCTGTAAAAAAATGGGGATTACCACAACTAACTTGGGTGTACTTCTCTTCCGTGCCCGGAATCGCCTCCGGGAGTGCTTGGAGCACAACGGCTTCCAGAGGAGCAGCAGGAGGCGGCGACAGGGCTCGGAGATTTGCGAGGGGGTTTATGTACATCCTGTGTGAGTATGCGGTTTTTGTTGTTTCAGTTTTCGTAGGAGCTACTGTTCTGTTTTTGGCATTGACGGCGGCGCTGGCTCTCATGGAGGGGATCCAACATCTGATTGAAGCGTGCCGCAAAATCGCAAACAACGTTTTTCAGAACGCGGCGCAATCGTTTCGTCTGGCCTTGAGCTGGATTAAATGCGCCGGGACGCACGTCCTTCTATCGCCTCGGGAGAGCCTTTCACCCTGTTGGCCAAAAAGCGCCGGAAGGTAGCTTGGACCGGGTGGTTGCGTCGAATCCCTGCGAAGTCCAATGGTATGAGCCTTGTTGAGAATAATTGTCGAACGGGACGACCGGTCATCAACCCTTAGGCTCGAAGGGAAACTGTCCGGACCCTGGGTGGACGAGACTGAACGGGTTTGGCACGCCGAAGCCGCTTCCGGCAATGAAAGGTATCTTCAAATTGAACTGTCGGAAGTGACTTTCGTTGACGCGCGTGGAAAAGAACTTCTGAAAAGGCTTTACGAAAGCGGTGCGGACGTTATTGCAAGTACTCTCTTAACGCAATCCATCGTTCGTGAGATTACAGAGAGAAGTAAAAGCCGCAAGAGAAAGTGACTGCAAGATGAGGCATACGGTAGGGAGGCAATAATGACTTGTGTTGATCCGGTACTTCATCCGCAGAGGATCCCAATCGTCCATACCGATGAAGATGCTGGCGTTGTCGCGGCCGCGAAGGCAGGTGATTTTCAAGCCTTTGAGGAACTCGTTAATCGCAGTGAGAAGAGGATTTACCGCCTGGGTCTCAGCATCACGGGGAGACCGGAAGACGCGGAAGAGGTTCTCCAGGAAACGTTTCTTAAGGCCTTTGGGCATCTGGGCGATTTCCGCGAGGACTCGCGCTTCCATACGTGGCTTGTCCGCATTGCCATCAACGAAGGTTTAATGAACCTCCGCAAAAGGCGTTCGGACAAGTCAGTGCCAATGGACGACACGATCAGCGATGAGGGCGAAGTTCTGCCCCGGCAGTTCGCGGATTGGCGGCCTAACCCTGAGCAAATTCTCGAGCAAGCCGAGTTGCGGAATATCTTGGAACGCGCTATGCAGACGCTTCCTTTGCACTACCGAACAGTGTTCCTGCTGCGGGATGTCGAGGGCTACTCCACTGAAGAAGCCGCCAGCATCCTGAACTTGACGGTCATTACAATCAGAACTCGCCTGGGTCGCGCACGGCTGCGGTTGCGCGAACATTTGGCCAGGAAATTCCGGCAGGAAGAAAGTCGTAAGGCAAAGAAAATCAGGTGTAACAGTTGAACCTGTCCGGCTTGAACACAGGCAAAGGGCCGTTGCAGAAAGGAGTCGTCTTCCATGCAAGAAAAAGTTTCAGCCTTGTTAGTGTACGGCCAAGACGAACCCCTCGGCGCGCTTGACCTGGAACTCCGGCATCAATTCATAAAGACGTGCCGCGCCGAAACCTGCCAGGAGGCCGCTCATCTGCTCGACCGAGCGGATCCGCCACACCTGGTATTCACCGACACGACCCTTCCCGATGGTACCTGGGAAGACGTGCTAAACATAGCCACAAGAACCGGAGAACCTTTGAACGTGATCGTGGTCGCTCGGTTCGCGGATATCAAACTTGACTGCGAGGCTATGCAGATGGGCGCATCTGACTTCATTGTGCCGCCGTTTTTTGCTCCAGATCTTACCCACGTCGTGGCGTGTGCGATGGAAGAAGTCGCGAGCCGCCCGGGCTGCAACGCGCATGCAGCATAGTCCTGGTGGGCTCAGTACAACTTGTTCGATCGCCGGCGAGGTTCTTCTGGGTAATCACCTGATTATGCGTTTACCAACCCGTTTGGTTCTCGCTGTATTTCTGCTGTTCAACCAGCCCCGCGTCTTTGGCGCCGAACTTCGGCCAGATACGCTTCGAGGCTTCGAGCGGTATGTCCGTGCCGCCAAGGCACGTGTGCAGCGGGATCGCCTCCGGCGAGGAGATTTCCTCTACATCGAATCCTTGCCTTCCTCTGACCGCCAAACCGTCCGGGCCCAATTACACCAGGGTAACATTTACGTCATTCGCCTCACTACCCGAAATGATAAAGGAAACCCAATCCGCACGCCGAACGGATGGATTCACCATTGGCTCGCGGCAATGTTCATTCCGGGAGCAACGCTCGGGCGTGTGGTTGCAGTGGATCAGGACTACGATAAGTACACAAGCTTCTACAAGCCTGAGATGGTGCGCTCGCGCGTCCTGGAACATGAAAGCAACACATTCAAGGTTTACGCCCGCCTTCAAAAGAAGACCCCCTGGGTCACCGTTACGCTCGACACTTACAACAATGTCCGCTACCTTTTCGTTGATGCACAACACTTGTATACAGAGTCGCTTTCATACCGCATTCAGCAGGTGAACAATGCTGGAAAACCTGACGAACACATCGACCCGCCCGGGCACGGGTCAGGTTTTCTCTGGGCGATTGACGTCTTTTGGCGGTATGAGGCAACCAGCGGGGGTATCATGGTGGAATCGGAGACAATTGCCTTGACGCGCACAGCCCCTTTTGGCCTCGGTTGGATCATCAAGCCTTTTGTTCGCCGGGCTGCCGCAGAGACTGCCAAGCAAATGATGATCCGCACCCGAGGAGTCATTCTACAGGAAAAGCAAAAATCTGCTGAAGCTGCTCGCCGTGAAAAAAGCAATGCCCTTGCCCGCCGTGGCTTTCGAGCTGTTGCCTTCAGCGGCAGGCGGTCGACACTTGTGGAAGGTGCAAAATGAATTTGAGTCCAAATGAATCACCGCAAAATCCAGAGAACAAGGTGCTAAACGACACCAGTTCATGGCTCGCTTACAAGCGACAGCAGGCTCGAATCTCGCGCCGCCGCCTCTATCCTGTGACGATTTTCTACAGTGCCTATGCCGTTGTCATTTCGGTGTTTGCCTTTCGGTCAAGACACCCTGGAATTGCATTTTTGTTCCTTGCACTTGCTGTGCCAGTGTGGACACTGGTGGAGTTCTTGTTTCACCGCTATATTCTCCACGGCCGCTTCGGTCCGGGCAAGGGGATCATCAGGCGATTCGCGCACGAGCGTCTGGACCCGCTCCATTGGGAACATCACGAACGTCCATTTGATGGTCTGCACATCAATGGAGCAATCGGGGATCTGCTGGGACTTTTCGTTGTTGCCGCCCCATTGAGCTTCATCGCTCCGATTTACACGCTCCCCACGCTGCTGGCAGGCGTCGTCGAATGCTACGTGATCGAAGAATGGGTCCATCACTCAGTCCATTTCTACGACTTTCAGAACCCCTACTTCCGGTACATGAAGCGGCATCACGGGTTCCATCACGCTCCCGCCGGGACCGAACTCGGATACGGGCTCACGAATGGTGTCTGGGATGTCGTCTTCTACACGGATTATTCGGAAGTGGTCAAGATTGTGCTTTACGGAACAAGATGGTCCTTGTCACCCTGGCGGCAGAAACAGAAGCCACTTTATGACTTAGACCGGCAAATCGTGCCGGCGCTGCTCGCCGCCATGGGCCCATCCGGCTTACCCATGGCCGAAGCAATTGATCTGTTACTCGCCCGCCCCAAAATCGCGCAGTTCGCGGCCCATTTTGGAGAGAAGCGGATGGTTATTTTGCAGACGATTGCTCGCCTGAAGGAGTATGGAGTAGTAGCCATTGGGAATGGATGGCTGACGATCCCGAGCAAAGGAAGAATCCGGGCTTATGTGAGTGCATAAATGGTGCCATGGCTTGTTGCGAAATTGCTGTCCGCGTTCCTCATCAAAGCACCGGCTCGGTAGCTCGCACCCGTGGTGGCGCAGAATCCACCTGCGAGCGAAGCACATCCTCTGCAGGCCCCTTCACTGCACGCCTGACGACTCGGAATAAGAAAAAGACAAGAAAAGGAACGGCAGTCATCGTGACTACGCCTCTGTTGCCGACCCTTAACGACAAAGAAGAGCCAAACGCCCAGCCCGTGAACGCAAAGAAGACCGCCCAGAAGAATCCGCCCAACAAATCAAGTAGCATGAACCTGACAAACGAATAGCCTTGAATTCCCGCGATGGGAGCGACGAACGCTCGCACCCCCGAAATAAGCTTAGACACGATCAGCGAGAAGCCGCCGAAGCGACGGAAGAAGGATTCTGCATGCTGGACACAAGATCTCGAACCCAATGTGAACTTGCAGTAACCCCGAAGCAGAGGCATGCCTCCAAAACGACCGAGAAAATACCATGGTATGTCTCCTATCGCCGCAGCGGTCGCCGCCACACAAATTAACGGGATGAGACCCATTTTCTCTTCACCGAGACTTGATGCTGCCAAGGCAACCAGCAGCCCACCCGGAGCGGGCAGCCCCAGAAATTCCAACAGCGTCGCGAGAAAGATGACGCCATAACTCAACGGCCTACCGATGACTGGAAACATCGCTGTGACCTTCAATCGCGTGCTTTTCCTGAATCGTAAGCGTAGAGATTGTTAACGCCAGGAGACCTTAGAAAGGTCACTGGCTCGGAATCGGGTTTCGCCATTGCGTCTTTCAAACCGCTTGCCTTCGCGGCCGAGTCTTGAGACCCCGTCGTTGATCTTGCGAGGCCGAGAGTTCCAGGCCTGAAATCAATCTCCCGGCTGTTCCGTGGGCGCATCTCCGCGTTGATTCGCT
>JAJYJL010000798.1 GCA_021789565.1 Acidobacteriota bacterium | reverse complement strand
CCTGGTTTCAGGGTTGAGATCGTTGTTCGGCGGGCTGGCTTTGGAGTCAGTGTGACATTCATGGAAGAGTAGAGGTTGCCCGGTCGTCGCGTGACGCATGGGATCTCCTCCGCTGGGTCTCTGGCTCATCAAGTACGCCAGCTTGACCCATTGGGTTGGCCTTCTTTCGGCGCAGTGAGAATTTCTTGTTCGCCGCTCTCAGTTGCGCTCGCCCACTCCCCACAAGAGGATGACTCCCACGACGATCACGACCGCCATCGCCCCATTTCCCAAGGCCATGAGGGGGTGATCCAGAAAGATCGCATAAGCGACCCAGCCGTTGAGCACCGCCTGAACAAGAAGCAAAACTCCGAAAAACTTGTAATGCTCTTCGAGCCATCTTTTAAGCATGAAGGTTCCTTCCGCATAGGTTTTCTGCGGCGCTTTTCGGGCTAATTGGCCCTGGGGAAATCTGAGACATGTGCTGGATAGGACAGCTCTTGCAGGTTATTTGGGAACGTGATTCGGGGGTCGCTGAGGAATTGGAGGGAGTTGTGCGAAACGCTTAAATCACTGCACGGTGAGGCCTAATGCGAAGGGAAACGCGGCCAGACTGCTGAGAAATTTACCGGCACGATTGAAGGGCAAAGCATGATCTCGACCTTAGCGCCACGAACATCGCCGTTGAAATCGGGAATCTCTTCTTTCCCTCACGCGGCAAGTCTCCTCTTTCCTGTTTCATCTTCCAAAGATCGGGCTTCCGGTTCTCGGCGTGCGATGATTTTCCCTAATGGTCCGATTCCACCTATGGGATCGTCCAGCTTTCTGAAGCCGAGATACCGCGCTATGATGAGAGGGTCGTAATTGCCGATGGGCTTTTCTTGCCCCCGACGTTCCGGCGCTAAAAACTCATGGCTGAGGAAGATTTTTACCAACCGATAAAAGAACGGCTTGAAGACCTCCTTGCGGCTACGGGGCGGCGTTTCCATTTGGAAATCACTGCCAGGAAGGGGTTGAGCGAGAAACTCAAAGCAAGTGTCCCGCACGGCAGGGAGATCGTTTTTGCATTTCTCAGAAAACGGCCAGATCTCTTTGGCTTCCTTGAAGGCCAATATGATAACGATCTTGTCACCGTAGAGGTCAAGGACGAAGCCACAAAACTGGAGGACATCTACCAAGCCAAACTTTACAAAGAGGTGTTCGGTGCCCGGTACGGTTTCCTCATTACGACCGCGGCGATTCCTGAGGACATAAAGCGGCTCTGTAAGGGCAACCTCGACATCTTTCACTCCGCCGGCGATAGCATCTACCGATTCCTGGCCATCGGGCAATTTGATAAAGAGAAGGGACGGTTCGCGGAGTGGTTTGAAGAAAATCCTTTCGAACAGGATCAGTACTGGAAGTAATTCGCCATTGGAAACAAACCTAATGTGCCTCAATCATATCGCAGTGGGGTACGCGTGTTCTACTCCGCCTGATTTTCGACCCCATGCATGTGAAAATCCTTGAGCACCTCGAACTTCCTATCGGAGATTTCTCCCGTTGCTTGCGCGGTAGTCCTGATCTGCCTGACAGCGACGCACCTTTACTTGCTTTCAGCGGCCACGATTTGAGTGTTGAATCCGCTCAAGAAATGGGCATCCTTCGCGGTTACCTTGATCGGCATTCCGGCAATCTGGCGGTAATCGTGTTTGTCGGCTTGGATTCCGAGGGCCTTTCCGTCTTTGGTGTCGACGGAGAAATAATGCTGATGATGCGGCATTGCGCCCACAATGAGGCCAACGCCGAGCGAAGCGACCCCGGTAACGATCCCACTCACCCAATGATGGTAGGCATTTTGCCCGTAGCGAAGGCTCGCAATGTCTGTTTTGGCGATGGTGACGGTCTGGATCGGCGAACATTGCGTGCAATGCACCGTGAGTTTATCGCCCGATATGGCGAGTGAGTTCTTCCAGTCCTTTGGTTTCGATTCTGTAACCCCAGGGGCGGTGAGCACGCGTAGCTTGTTTGCGCTTTGTGAGTACGCGGACGACGTAAAAACGTAAGCGATCATCAATAGCACAAGCGTTCTTTTCATGATGTTCCCCCCTCCCATTGCAAATATTCTGGGACCGCCGAAATGCGTCGAGTGAGAATACCATACCTGCGCGATGTCTTCGAGCGCATCAGCAGCCATCCGCACAACCGACTGGCAGAATTGCTTCCCGACCAGTGGAGGCAGGCACGTCAGTTGGTCGCTCTCTCCTGACTCTCCCCCACATTCTCGGCTTGCCTCACGACGGGTCACTCGTCCAGCCACAGTCCCTGCAGCGATACGACGACCCGCTGCTGGTCATAATGGCGCCGCAACTCTTGCACGCTGGCGCATCGCCATTCGACCCGTTGTTACCTGACAATGCGGCCGGCGCCGGAGTTGCGTCCAAAATCCGAATCTCCGGTTCAGCAGCAGAAGACGGAGAATCCTGCGGCAGAAACTTCAACGCCATGTACCTGAACAAATAATCCATCAGCGATTTGGCGTATCCGATTCTGGGGTTCCCTGACCAGCCGCTTGGTTCGAAGCGCGTGTGGCTGAACTTGTCGCACAAGATCTTGAGGCTCACGCCGTATTGCAGAGCCATTGAAACAGCGATTGCAAACGAGTCCATGAGTCCCGCGATCGTCGAGCCGGCCTTCGCCATGCGGATGAAGATCTCGCCCGGCTGGCCGTCCTCGTACAACCCGACCATCAAGTAGCCTTCGTGCCCGCCTACCGAAAAGTGGTGGACGATTGCCTTGCGCTCATCCGGCAGGCGTCGGCGCAAAGGTTCCTCTCTCGGTGAGGCGACCGGTCCGGCTTCCAGAGGCGTGTTTTCCACCCTCGGTGTCGGTGTTTCTGTTTCCGCTTTCATGTTCAACTCCTTCTTTCCAGTTCCCGCCGCGATCAACAGTGGCGCGCCCCTTATGGCCTGGCTACGGCGGTCAGGCCTCCGGGACATTCAACCGACGTGCGCGGCATCGCCCCTGCCTGCGCTGCGATCTACTGTGACCATTGAACCGGCTGACATAGCGATGGTTTCTGGCTCGTCTGGACCGTGGGCGACATCGGATTCTTCAATGACCACGCCGTTGCGAAGGGTCAAGACCATGCCTTCCGCCGCCCCGGCGGCTGCTGGAAACTCCTCGCGCGCTTCCTCAACCAGAGTATCAATAGTGGCATCGTCGGAATCCGGGTCGTGATGAAACAGAATCAGCCTTTTCACATTCGAGTCGTGCGCAATCCGCGTTCCCTCAAGCCATGAGCTGTGTCCCCAGCCCTTCTTCTCGCGCACCAGTTGCGATGGCGTGTATTGCGCGTCGTACACGAGAACGTCGGCCCCTGTCGCCAAATCTCTGAGGGCTCGATCATGCTCCGGCGAGCCGGGCTCGGTATCCGTGGCATAGACAAAGGCCGAGCCATCGGCCTCAACTCGATAGGCGTGGCAACCTTGAGGATGGTTCAAGAGGCCGAATGTGACAGTGGCCGACGAGGCTTTGACGGGCCATTCTTCGTCGTCACGAAAAAATCGCGTGGCGCGCATCGTCTCCGGTGTGACCGAGAAGAACGGCCGGACCATCTGATGCTTAATGATCGCGTCCAGCTCAGCACGCCGCCGCGTCGCGCAGCGGATCACGAAGGTATTATTAGAAAGATAGAAAGGGAGGAAGAAAGGGATCCCCTGTATGTGATCCCAGTGGAAGTGCGTCAGGAAAATGTGGGCGCGAATCGGAGCGCCAGCAGCATTCCGAACTAAGCTCTTGCCGAGCGCGCGCAAGCCCGTTCCACAATCCAGAATAATCAAGCTGCCGTCATCCAGGCGGACCTCGATGCACGCGGTGTTACCGCCATAGCGGGAGTTTCGGCGTTCGGGCGTTGCGATCGAACCTCTCACACCCCAAAATTTGATTCGCATCTTCAGCTCCTTCTCATCGTCGCGTGTGTTCGCTAGGCAAAATCGCTCAATACCCCCTTGCCTCGCAGACTTCGCGTTCCGGTTCCTGTGAACAAACAACTGTCCAGTGGTCGGCGCCGCCGTCACGATGGTTTTCGACCCATCGCCGCGTATAGCTTTTGAGCCCTTCGAGCCACACTTCCGGGTTGCGGCATTTGAGCAAGCTCATCTCGAAGTTGCTGAATTTGCCGCCGGATTGTCGGCTGCTTGCGACGCGCATATACTCGGCAAGCTCTCCGCTCGCACGGGCCATCGGGAGGTACAGCCAGGCAGGCGTCATGACGAATGCCAGCTTGTCGGCGACGCAGAGCCTTGAATACGGCTTGCCCAGGCGCTTCGCCCAATGACGTGAATGGCACAGCGCGAAATCGCGCCACTTCGCGCCGAAGAGCCAACCCATGATGCGACCGCCGAGGAGGACGTGACGTTCGCCCTCGATGCTGTCCATGTTTGGCTTTCCGAGATAGCCCATGTCATGGACGAAGAAAGCGGCCCAGAGCCGGGGATCAGCAGGGAAGCCGTACAACTTCCACCAGGCCCGGGCGACGAAGAAAGGATGAATTAAAATGCAGTGGGCGCCGAAGATCGCACTCTTGGTTCCGACTTTCATGAGTCTGTCCTCCCGATATTTACTAGGATCCGTTTATCTCCGTCCTCCCGGGCCTTCGACTGTTCTTTGATGGGTAAGAGAATTACGGCTTGGCTGCCCTCCAGCGTTCGGGTTAATTCAGCCAAATCCCGCATTCGCCCGCGAATGGCGAGACGGAAGACAAGCTCAATTGCGATGTCGCCAATGGAAGTCACTGGCCTGCCTCTGAACTAGGAATTTGCTTCGGCTCCGGAACTCTCAGGTAATGCGAGTGGGCGGATCCAATGCAGGTGATA
>JAJYJL010000797.1 GCA_021789565.1 Acidobacteriota bacterium | reverse complement strand
AGTTGTAGAGCGTGAAGTGCGTGTCATAGCGGCGAACGAAACGCGCAATCGTCGCGAATTGCGCGGGGTGATGCACGGTGATTTCGAGCACCCGGATGGGCCGCCCTTCCCAGATGTTGAATTTCTCGGTAAACGCGCAGCGGACGCGTGCGCGCGCCGCCAGCACTTGACCGAGTTGCTGCAGGCGCGGCTCCGCTCCCTGGACGTAAAAACCCGGATGGAACGACGGGTCAATCAGCCGAAGGCGCTTCTGGTTCGTCTGGGCCAGCCACAACGTCATCCCCGCCGGGGAAGGGTAGAGATCGAGAATCCATCCACTGATTTTCAAGGTTGATCCCCAGTCGCGCTTCAATCGAGCGCAGTCGGATTTCATGGTCGAGACCCACGGCCACGTTGATGGCGTCCATCGCATGGATCGGAAACTCATACGTGCAGGCCTGAATGTAAAGCCGCACGCGGTTGAACATGACTTCAAAGTACGCACGTTCCTCGCGGCGCAGCGCGCGCCCGAAAACGCGCTCCCAGTTCAGCATTTCCTGCTCAATCAGGTCACGGAAGGTTGCAACCGTTCGCCCCATAGCTCACCTCATTTCGCAGTCGCCACAGCCGGACCCAGGCGGGCGTTTGCCGGGCCGCGCTCACAGATCAGATTGGGTCGGTCGTTTTCTCCCAGGCTGAAGCGCCACACTTCGCCGGCCGCGCGGCAGGCGCGGACAAAAAAGTTTTTGCGGGCCGCGGAAGGTGTAAAGGTCATCGCAGCGGAAAAGATTGCGGCAGCGAGCGGCTGTCTCACCAGGCGGCGAAGATTGCCAAGCGCTTGCTCAAAGGCTAGGCGCGCATCCCAGTCGCGAATGTCTTCGTCAAAATAAAGGTCCGGCAGGGCCGTCACCACCAGAACGTCAGCGGGGAAGCCCGCCAGAAATCTCGGCACGCGCACGATCAGTTCTGTGAGTTGGAAGCAGGTGAACGCGCGCGCAATCTGGACCTTGCGATAGAACTGTTCAAAAGGAACGTTGCGCTCGCGCGCCAGCCGAGCCAGCAATCGCGGATCGGCGGAGTTGGAGCCGTCAAGGAAGAGTACGCGCCTGCCCTGGAGCAGAAGGCGCGGCAGAAAGTAGTGGCTCAGCCGGGGCACGCTGCCGGGACCGTAAAAAACCGCAAGGCCGCGTTCAGGGAAGACCCAGGGCGTAGCCCGGCGAGGCGGTCTGGGCGTGGGCATCTGGATTGTGGCCGAAGGGAAATCGGCCGCATCGTCTTTGAACAGACTTGTCTGCCTGTAACCGGGGTTGTATCTGTTAAGCTGTTGATAATATTCATGTTGATTATGGTTTGACAGCGCTGAATCCATTGTGGTCCTCGACTGGCGGAACTCTTTAAAAGGCGATAATAGGCGAATAAAAAGCGAAAGTCAAGCACAAGGGGGCGGGTTTATTTCGCCATCCGGTGACCCCCGCTACTTCCTGGAGCAGGGGCAGACTGTGAAAAAGCTCTCTATGGGGTGTAATTCTTTCGGCCGGGATTTGGCGAACGTCCAAGTTAAGTCGCTCGCAACCAGTAAGTTATGTTTGGCAAAGATCGTGCTTCCTGCACTCATGCGGGGCTGAACAGAAAGTTTGGGGGCGACGAAAATATAATCTTCTATTGCGGGAATGGAGTCAGGCGGCACGTGCGGGTGAAATCATGCGAACGAGAATCCTGTATCGATGGACTATTCAGCCTCTCTTACGACTTCATGACCAAGGATTGCTAGTTACTCTTTGCTGACCTTCCTAACTACCTTTCTCTCCACCCAAGGGGGGTGATCCCGCCCCCCTTCCCTCCTCTACAACGTGTTTGATTTGACGAATGCTTGCAAAGTGTTGCAAGAGTAACCGCGCGTTCCGGTCAGTGATGCCTGATGTGGCTCGGATAACCTTCTGACTATTGCTCGGTAATTTACCCACCGGGCTTTGGGGAATTCTACGGATTGCACAGGATCATTATTAAGGCTACGCTGTAAGCGATTTCTAGGGACAAATTCCGATTCTCTCGCTGGGTGCTGCTCGTGCGCTTCCGGAAAACCACACCGTCCCTCAATCGGAGGTCATGGTGATCGGTACAAGCCAGCAAACCGAATTTCAGTCTCAATACTCAAGGGCCGTTGAGCACCCTGCCCGCGTTCTGGTGGTGGATGACCATGAGATCGTGCTGCAGGGACTGAAGACTATTCTGGACCGTGAAGGGTTCGAAATTGTTGGCGAGGCATCGGATGGCAGGCAGGCTGTCTCGCGGGCCCTGGAACTGCAGCCGGACCTGGTGGTAATGGACATCAGTATGCCGGTCATGAACGGGATTGAGGCGGCCGCGGAGATTCGCCGATCCGTTCCCTCTGCAAGACTCGTCCTGCTGACAGTGCATACGGAAAACCGGTATATTCTGGAGGCCTTGAAATCCGGAATCCGCGGTTACGTGCTTAAGTCGCGTGCACCGAGCGAGCTGGTCGAGGCGATCCACGAAATCCTTAGCGGCAGAATCTACCTGAGTCCCGGAATTTCCCAAACCGTCGTTGAAGCTTATCTTCAGCAGAATTCAGCCGAACCCGAGTCGCTCACACGCCGCGAACTCCAGGTCCTGCAACTGGTTGCAGAGGGTAAGACAACCAAAGAAATTGCTATGTCGCTGAGTGTCAGTGTCAAGACAGCAGACTCCCACCGAAGCAACATCATGCACAAGCTCAATATGCACAGTGTGGCGGATCTGGTTCGTTATGCCATCCGCCGAGGGCTTGTTCAGCCATAAGGGCTTAAGGGCACCATGTGCAGGTAATTCCCCGACCCCTTTCCGGTGTTTCCCCCCCGGCAATTCCTGTGATCGCCCAATTGTGAATGTATTTGTCTGCACATATGCTGATATTTAAGAACATTACATGAATAGTTTGCGTGTCAATGCGGTGGGGGTGGTGAGCAGCTTCACGGTAAACAACCTAAACAGGCCAGCGTGAAGCGGTAGCCAAGAGGAGGGGGCTTTGACGAACATTGTAAGGTCTATCGACGGGTTGGTTTGCAAAGGAAAACAGTACGGATCAGAAACGCGATTGGGGGCAGTAAAGAGCGAGGGCGGTTTCGTTGCTGTCAGCAGCGCCATGAGGGACATCCGGAACCAGATTCACCAGATTGCAGAATTCGACATTCCGGTATTGCTTCTGGGCGAAAGCGGAACTGGGAAGGGTGTTGTTGCAAACATGATTCACGAGCTGTCCACTCGTTCCGCTCAACGCTTCATGAAAATCAACTGCGCAGCTCTGCCTTCCGAACTCCTCGAAAGCGAGCTTTTCGGGTATGAGGCGGGCGCATTCACTGGAGCAACCAAGGCCAAAGCCGGCAAGTTTGAGGCCTGCCATCGCGGGACCATCTTTCTGGACGAGATTGCTGAAATGCCGATCGGCCTTCAGGCAAAGCTTCTGCACGTTCTTCAAGACGGCGAGTTTTCGCGCCTGGGCAGCTATACTCCGACCCAGGTGGACGTCAGAGTCATTGCCGCGACCAACACCAGAATTTCGCAAGCGATTGCCTCGGGAACATTCCGGCGAGACCTTTACTACCGCTTGAATGTCTATACGATCTACCTGCCCCCCTTGAGGGAAAGGCGGGAAGACATCCCGGCGCTTCTGGACCACTTCATTGAGTACTGGTCCGAGCAAATCGACCGTCCTCCGTTGCCGGTCTCAAGCATGCTTCTCGATGCCTGCATGGATTATTCGTGGCCGGGCAATATCCGCGAAATCGAGAATTTTGTGCGGCGGTACCTGATTATTGGAGACGAGGTGCAGGCACTCCGGCAGTTGCAGCAGGAGGTGCCCACGCCCAGCACCGGAACTTTGCAGATTGTCTATCGGAATGACGACGTAACGGAATCGCAGCCTGGCGACCTGAAGCAGAAAGTGCGCCGCCTGAAAGAGGGAGCGGAAAGGGCTGCAATTACCCGTGCGCTCTCATTGACGGGCGGGAACCGGACCGAAGCCGCGCGCCTCTTGCACATCAGCGTCAGAGCGCTCCAATATAAGATCCGGAATTTCGGCGTGGATTATCCCGGTGCTCGCACAAAGCCGAGTCCGACAGAAGAAATCGCTGCCACGTTCGGACATCAAATTTAGCGAATTTCCCATGAAGATGGCTTCCTGCCATCGTTAAACGCGCCGAACAACGTTTGGGGATGGCAGGCTGGTGGGGCCGGTTTTTTGTCCCTTTCGAGAAATGTGGCAGAAGGACCGAAGTGGTCTACAGGCCTTCTGAAGCCGCTGACATCACGGCAATTTCCTCCCAATTTAATTGGGATCCTTCCTGAACCACTTCTCTTGGAAACTCCTGCCCCTAAGGCCCGAACGGAAGCGAAGAGGCACGAAAATTCCGCAAAGAAGCTAGAATAGGACAAAGGAGTCTGGACCTTTGCAAGTTCTGGTGACTGGCGGTGCTGGATTTATCGGTTCAAACTTCATCCAGTATTTTTTGCGCTCCCATCCGGACGCAAGAATCATCAACCTCGATAAACTGACCTATGCTGGAAATCCCGACAATCTGGCGCAGGCAGCACCAAATGCGAACTACGAATTCGTCCTGGGCGACGTCTGTGACGCGAAGCTCGTTGAAGAATTGATCAAGCGCGGTGCAGATGCCGTCGTGCATTTTGCTGCAGAGAGCCACGTGGACCGCAGTATTGAGGACGCGCAGGAATTTATCCGAACCAATGTGCAGGGAACGCACACCCTGCTGGAAGCGGCCCGGCGATGCGGGACCAGGCGATTCCTTCACATCTCAACGGACGAGGTCTACGGGGACCTGGACCCCGGAGATTCAGCCAGCG
>JAJYJL010000796.1 GCA_021789565.1 Acidobacteriota bacterium | reverse complement strand
GGCCGTGCCACCACGAATGACGACGGCCCCGGTCAGGCATGCCTTTACATTCCCCGCTACGATTACAGTGGCAAAGGAAATAAGAAATATCTTGGAGGCTGGCGGCTCAATTTTTACACAGGTTGCGGTATGGGTCCCGGACCTGGCGCGAGCATGCCGGGCTTCGGGCCGGCTTACAAGAAGAAGATCAAAGAACTGTACCCGGCGGCTGTTTCAATGGGAGGTTATGGCGAAGGCCTGGCGCTTCACTCGAACTATGTTGAAATTGACCCCGACGGATTGCGTGATCCCTGGGGCATACCGCAGGTTCGTTTTCACACGAACGCGGAGTATCCCGAGGCCTACGCAATGGTGGACAAAATGTACGGTCAGATCAACGAAATCCTCAAAGCCTCGGGAGCGGACATTCTCCCCTCTAAGAAGACAAATCCCGGACCGCTGGGTGCCGTGACACATGAGGGCGGAGGCGCGCGCATGGGAGACGACCCGCGCACTTCGGTGCTGGACAAGTGGTGCCGCGCGCATGACGTCAGCAACGTGGTCGTCGCAGACGCAGCACCGTTCGTATCGCATCCGGAAAAGGAGTGGACGCTCACCATTATGACTCTGGCCTGGCGGGCATGCGACCATCTGGCAGAGGAATTCCGTCTGGGGAACGTGTAGCATTATGAAGCCTGGAGTGGTAAACCCAGATTCTGATTGACGGGAGATTTATGAGTTCACAACCGGTCTATGACGTGATTGTAGTGGGTTCCGGTGCTGCAGGCGGCATTGCCTGCCATGTGCTGGCCACGAAGGGTTTGAAGGTATTGTGCCTGGAGGCGGGCCGCAGAATTGAATCCGCCCGGGACTTCCACACTCACATGTATCCCTATGATTGGACGTACCGTGGCCAGGGAAAACCCGGCGAGTACGGCAAGCTTCCGCAAGGGATGGAGTGGAAAATCAAGGAGTGGACCGACCATCTCTACACGATTCCTGAAGAGGACCCTTACGCGCTGGCTCCGGGAGCGAAATTCACCTGGACGCGGATGCGCGTGCTGGGCGGGCGCACCAACTGCTGGGGGCGGGGGTGTGACCGCTTCGGGCCTCTGGACTTCAAGGCGAAAAGCCTTCAGGACGGCTGGGGAGAAGACTGGCCCATCAGCTACGATGATGTGGCGCCTTACTACGACGCGGTCGAGGAATTTATTGGCGTGGCCGGCAGTCCCGAAGGCGTT
The DNA here is from genome assembly GCA_021789565.1 of Acidobacteriota bacterium. Next base: position 3,630 of record JAJYJL010000796.1, on the reverse strand, counting down.
TACAACACGCCGAGCGGGAAGCACCTTCTTCCACCTTTCAACGCGCGCTGCGGTGAATGGCTGATTAAGAAGGGAGCTGAAAAACTTGGCATCAAGGTCCGGCCCAAACCCCTTGCCGTGCTGAGCAAGCCCTACCATGACCGGCCCGAGTGCCATTATTGCGGGGGCTGCAACTGGGGATGCGAAGTGGCAGCGCGCTACGGCAGCGTTGATTCCGTTTTTCCGCATCTTTACCGCCTGCCCAGCTTCACTTTGAAAACCAATGCCGCCGTGCACACCGTCCTGATGGACCGCGCCACCGGCAAAGCCCGTGGCGTCACCTATATCGACGCGGAAAACAAGCAGGAATATGAGGTTTACGGCAAAGCCGTGGTGCTGGCTGCTTCCATGGTGGAGTCGATCCGCATTCTCTTCAATTCGCGGGACCGGGAATTCCCCACCGGTCTGGCGAACTCCAGCGGCACGCTGGGCCGTTATCTCACCGAACACGTGGCCTTCAACAACATCGAGGGTTTCTTCCCGCAGCTCGCGGGACGGCCCACTACGAATGACGACGGGCCGGGCGAGTCCAGTCTTTATATTCCGCGCTACAACTACGGACACAAGGATAAGAAGAAATATCTGCGTGGCTGGCGGTTCGATTTTTACACCGGCTGCGGCATGGGCCCCGGTCCCGGCGCGAGCCTGCCGGGCTTCGGCTCCGCTTATAAGAAGAAGATCAAGGAACTTTATCCAGCGGCGTTTTCCATAGGAGGGTACGGCGAAGGCCTCGCCTTCGATTGGAACTACGTTGAGATCGATCCTGACGGATTGCGTGACCGGCTCGGCATTCCCCAGGTGCGTTTCCACACCAACGCCGAGTACCCGCAGGCATTTGCCATTCAGGATGAAATGTACGGGCAGATGGAAGAGATCATGAAAGCCTCGGGCGCTGAAATCTTTCCTTACAAAAAGGTGGCGCCCTATCCGCTGGGGAGCGTAACGCATGAGGCCGGCGGGGCGCGGATGGGGGACGATCCGAAAACGTCGGTTGTAGACAAATGGAACCGCTGCCACGACGTGAAAAATATCATCGTCGCGGATGCGGCCTGTTTTGTGACGCATCCCGAAAAGCAGATTACGCACACTCTGATGACCCTGGCCTACCGGGCCAGTGATCACCTGGCCGAAGAGCTTCGCCAGGGCAACGTTTAGCTGAATGTCATGATCTAAATTTTAAGACGCTTGATGAAGCGTCGAAAGGTTAAGACGATGCAAAAACCTTTGATGGGAAGACGCCGCGCTCTGAAATATTTCGGACTGCTCAGTGCCAGCGCGGCGGGGCGTGAGTTTCTTGAAGGCTGGCTGCCACGCGGGTCAACTCCGATGGCGTCTCCCGCGCCCGCTGCCGGGGGGTTGACTCCGGCCCAGGAGATAGGTCCCGGCCCTTCGCCGGCGGACACCGAATCTCCCTATGTGCCCCGGTTCTTTAAGCCCGACGAGTTCCGCACCGTCGAAGTTCTGACGGAGATGGTCCTTCCGACTGATGAAAAGCCGGGCGCCAAGGACGCGAAAGTGGCCAACTACATTGATTTTGTCGTTTACTCGGCGGCGGAGTTCGAGCCGGCGCTGCAAAAGCAGTGGATCGACGGGCTTGGTTTGCTCGGCAAACTCAGTGGGAATAAATATGGGAAACCGTTTCTGGAAATTTCGCCGTCGCAAAGGGAAGAGTTGTTAACGGAAATGAGCGTGCCTGAACACGACCCGACAGCCCGGCACCCGGGGTTCCCTTTCTACCGTTTGTTGAAGAGCATGACGCTGGAAGCATTCTTCACGTCGAAGGTGGGTCTGATGGATTTTCTCGATTACAAAGGGCTCGCGTTTTTGACGAGTTTCCCCGGCTGCACTCATCCGGAACACCAGACGTGACACCTTGCCTTCATTCACGCCGGCAACAATCCAGCAGATTATTCTGCGCCCTCGGAGGACCGTGTGCCTCGACGATTGAAAACACCTGGCGGGCGGTTGGTATGCATTTGTATATTTCTTCTGGCGTTTTCTGTGACGGCCCTTCCAGGCTGGGCGGCCAAACAGTTGCTCACTCCGGAACTGGTCACACAGCAATATCAGGTTGTCACCCCGCCCATCAGCCGCATTGCGTGGCGGCCTGGCCACGAGCAGGTCAGTTATGTTCGGGATGATGACGCCGGCGATGGATTGTGGCTTTATGACGTCGCCAGCGGCAAAGCCCGGCAACTGCAAATCCCCGGCGGCGTTAATCCCGGAACGTATCAATGGTCGTCCGATGGCAACAAAATTCTTCTACAGGGCGAGAACGACCTCTGGCTTTTCAACGCCCAAACCGGCAAGACACGGCGACTGACAAATGATTCGCAGAAAGAAGAAGAGCCCACCTTTTCTCCCACCCGTGACGCCGTCGCCTTCGTCAGGCAGAACAACATTTATACGATTTCACTGAAGACCGGCAAGACCACTCAACTCACCACCGATGGATCCAGCCTGGTCTTTAACGGCCTGCTGGACTGGGTCTACAAGGAGGAACTGGCGGACCGCGCCACCGGCCGCTCCTATGAATGGTCGCCCGACGGCACAAAGATTGCCTATCTGCGCTTGGATGACACTCCCGTGCCACAGTATCCGCTGATTAATTTCCTGTCACGGCACGTTGAGCTCAACATGCAGCGGTTCCCGCAATCCGGCGATCCGAACCCGAAAGCGACTTTCCATGTGGTTTCAGTCAACGGTGGCAGCATCAAGACGTGGGTTTCGCGCAACGATTCAGCTTCCGTTGAATACTTCGGGCCAAGGTTTGCCTGGACGCCGGATTCAGAAGCGATCTCCTTTCTGACCCTGAATCGCGACCAGACGGAAGAAGTGGCGCATCTTTGGAATGTGGATTCGGGAACCGATCGCGCTCTGGTGACTGAGCGCGACAAGTACTGGATCAATTCACTGAATCCTCCGCAATTCCTCAGCGGCGGACGATTTCTGTGGCTCTCCGAGCGCGACGGCTGGATGCATCTCTACCTCTACAATCTGGAGGGGAAGCTGCAGTCGAAGCTCACCAGCGGTGACTGGATGCTCGACCGGCCGCTGTTCTCCGATCTTCCCATGTTCCAGCTTGCAGGCGGTTCCGGCTGGGTCTATTTCCTTTCGACAGACCCGGACCCGCGCCAGCGCCAGATCTATCGCGTGCACCTTGACGGAACCGGCCTCGAGCGCATTTCTAGAGAGTCTGGCACGCACGTTTTCTATCTTTCGCCGGACGGCCGCTACTATGTGGATAAGTTTTCTGACTACCAGACGCCGCCCGTCACTGGTTTATATAAATCAGACGGCGAGGAAGTGGCTACGCTCGACAAGCCAAAGAATTATCTGAACGGCTACGAAGTCGGCACAACCGAATTTGTCACGGTCAAAGCTCCCGACGGAACAAAGCTTTATGCGCGGCTCGTAAAGCCGGCGGATTTCGATCCGCACAAGAAATATCCGGTGATCGTGACGGTCTACGGCGGACCGGAAGTTCAGATGGTGACGGATTCCTGGGGTGTGACCTCGATCGAGGACCAGTTTTTTGCCGAACACGGCTACCTGCTGTGGATTCTCGACAATCGCGGCTCGTGGGGGCGC
>JAJYJL010000795.1 GCA_021789565.1 Acidobacteriota bacterium | reverse complement strand
AGTTTCGGGCCAAAATGGAAACTCTGATAAACTCCATTGCGGATATTGATGAGCTGTTTGCGGCCGGCAAAATCGCTGAAAAACAATATTGGAAGGAACGCCTGGAACTGAAGGCGAAGGCCGTGGCCATTTTAAAAGCAGGTCCTTCCGCAAAATCCAAGCCTTATGCCCCCCCTGAATCACATCGCTAAGCCGATGCTCGAAGTCCGGAACGTGACGAAGTTCTTTGGCGACCTCGCAGCACTGAAGGAGGTCTCACTCAGCATCCGCTGCGGTGAGTCAGCGCTCCTTTACGGCCCGAACGGCGCCGGCAAAACAACGCTCCTGCGAATGCTTGCTTCGCTCGCTCGGCCCAGTTCCGGCGAAGTCGTCTATGACGGCAAGAACATCGAGAACGACGGCACAGGAGCAAAAGCAGCCATCGGGTTTGTTTCACACGCAACCTTCCTCTACGGAGAATTGACGGTCCGCGAGAACCTGAAGTTTTTTGGAAGCCTTTTCGGGCTGGGCCAGCTTGAGAAAAGGATCGATGCGGCGCTCGAGATGTTTAACATGCGCTCGCGAGAAGACGTTTTCGCACGCGACCTCTCACGCGGTCTGCAGCAGCGAGCCTCGCTGGCGAGGGCTTTTCTGCACGATCCGGACTTTGTGATCCTCGACGAGCCTTTCACGGGGCTGGACCACCAGTCGGTGAAAAAACTGGAAGATATTTTGCGCCGCCTGCCTGAACAGGGTAAAGCACTGCTGTTTTCAACGCATGACTTCGAACAGGGCGCCGCGCTGGCCAAACGCCTGATCGCCCTGAAAGCCGGCCGCGTTCGCTATAATGGGCCGCTGGACAACGCGCCGTTCAAGAGTCTGGGCATTGTTCGGGCCAACGGGCAGAACAGTAATGAGTAGCCTTAAAATCATCTGGAGCATTCTGATCAAGGACCTTCGCGTGGAGTGGCGAAATCGCGAAACATTGGCCTCAATGTGTGTCTTTGGCCTGCTGATCGTGTTCCTTTTCAATTTTGCTTTTGAGACGGCGCGCGAGGAAACATTGCGGCTGCTTCCATCCGTGCTGTGGGTGGCGATTGCCTTCGCCGGCGTGCTGGGCTTTAACCGGTCATTTGCGTCGGAGCGGGAAAATGCCTGCCTGGAAGGCATGACGCTGGCGCCGGTTGACCCCAGCATGATTTTTGTGGGCAAGATGCTCGCTAACCTGCTTTTCCTGGGAATTGCCGAAGTCGTCATGGCGTTCGCTGCTACGCTCTGGTTCAACTTTTCTTTTCTGCCGGCCCTCGGCCAGTTGCTCCTGATCGCTTTCTTCGGCACGCTGGGCTACGCAGCGCTGGGCACGATCTTCGGCGCGATTGCCGCCAACACCCGCATGCGAGAGGTGATGCTGACGGTATTGCAATTCCCCATCGCTTTCTGGATTCTGATGCTCTCCATCGATTCTACGGGGAATGCCATGCGCGGCAACCCGCAGGGCAACTGGATTGGTGGTGTTGCCAGAGTGGCAGGCATCAGCGTGGTTTTTACGGTTGCCTCGTTTCTACTTTTCGAATACGTTTTGGAAGAGTAATCTGTTGATTTACTGTCCGGTCTCCTGTCTTCAGAATAGCGGGCTGGTTCGTAGACCATTCGTGATTGCAAACATCTGGGATCTTGAATGAACAAGAAATTTCCGATTTGGCTACATTTTGTCCTGACCCTTATGGGGCTGGTTGTAATGCTCTACATGATTTTCCTGTACGCACCGGAAGAAATGACCATGGGCGAAGTGCAAAGGATCTTCTATGTCCATGTTGCCTGTGCATGGCCCGCGCTGATGGGATTCATCATCATCTTTGTCTCAAGCATTATTTATCTGTGGAAGCGAACGCAGTCCGCGGACGAGCTGGCACAAACCACCGCAGAAGTCGGATTTATTTTTTGTACCTGCGTGCTGGTCACGGGACCCCTCTGGGCCAAGCCAGCCTGGGGCGTCTGGTGGGCATGGGATGCGCGCCTGACACTCACCTTCCTGCTGTGGCTGCTTTACGTCGCCTATTTGATGTTAAGAAATTATCTGGTGAATCCAGGACGTGCGGCAAATCTCTGCGCGGTGGTCGGTATTATCGGGTTTGTGGATGTGCTCATCGATTACATGGCTATCCGCTGGTGGCGGACGCAGCACCCGCAGCCCGTCGTGCTCGGCGGCCCTGATTCAGGGCTCGACCCACGCATGCTGGCCACTCTGCTGGTAAGCGTCTGCGTGTTCACACTGCTTTTCTTTCTGCTGGTTCGAATCCGATTGCGGCTGGCAGCAATGCGGAGAGAACTAAGCGAGATTCGCCACGTTCTGGCGTTCAAGCTTTCGGAGGATTAGAGTGGTCAATAAATATCTGTTTCTCGCTTATGCGTTTGTGTGGCTGATCTTTATTCTGTTTACGTGGAACCTCAGTCGCCGTCAGGCGAGCCTGAAAAAAGAGTTGGATGAACTTAAGAGCAACGTCTCGGAATCAGCTGCCACGCCAACTTCAGGCAAGCCCGGTTCCTGACGAGCCAGCCGCTTTCTTATCACCGCCCAAGGGGCCCCGCCAAGATAAGAACCCCTGAGATCGTTTACCGGCATCGAGAATGAACAGCAGTAACCCCTGCACCCTCAAAGCAGTACGGGGGGCACAAAGCGTTGCACCCCCACCCAACACATCCTCGCTCATCTTGGCTTATTGCATGATGAACGTGGCTGGTGCAGTCAGCCGGAACGTCAGTCCGGTCTCCGCCGGGAGAACGATTTCTTTTTTCCCGGTGGCGTATGCCGCGCCGGCACCGCCTGCGGCCCCTACCAGACCCCCAATGGCAGCTCCTTTGCCACCACCGGCTACGGCCCCTATAATCGCGCCCAGCCCGGCACCCCCTCCGGCCATTTCAATATTGCGCTTCTTGTGAGATTTGCCGGACTCGCTCCAGGACGTGGTCGAAACCGAAGTTCGCTGGCCGCCTTCCGGGGTGATGGAAGTTAGCATCAATGAAATTTCCGCAGGCCGTTTGAGCCGGCCTGAGCTGACCACATTAGTCACACGGCCGTCAACCAGGCTTCCCTGGGGCACCACGGTGATACCGTTCGCCACGAGCGGTTCGGCAAGCGAGCCTTCAAACGCGCTTCCAGAGGCCGTCGTGCCCGTATTGAGTTCCGTTGAAAGTCGGATGCGAATAGAAGTCCCCGCAGGAACCGTGACGGCCCTTGGTGCGGGGGCTGCCTGTCCAGATTCACGTGACTGAGAAGATTGGCGCCGGTGGGTCAAAGGTGCCGGTTGCCCCGGCTGTGCTGATGAAGCCGCAGTCGGAGATGAATTATCTGTATTGTCGGGCTGGTTAGCCGCCGACTGACAGCCGATCATGACAGCAAGGGTGAACGCAAGGGCTAAGGCTTGGATTGATCTCTTCGTATTCAATGGAAACCTCCAACACAGGCTTAAAGCCTGCTTTGATTGTCATTAGGCGTCCCCCCCATGGGGCCAAAAGCCCCATACACTCCGGGCTACTTCATCGAAGCGTAAACAAATAGCCCCAAAAAATCAAGTGCCAAGTGGACTGCGCTAGCGTCTGTCAGCGGCGACGGAGCTGGCTGATTCCCACGCGAGTGTCGCAATACGCCTTTCAATTTAACGTTCCTTGTCTCATGTGCAGGGCAAATCCATCGACGGAAACCGGGCCTGCGTGATAGGCTTAATGAGTTACGAATTCCGCTTCGAATCCGAACAAGCGGTTTCATGACATATCAGACTTCGGGCTCTGTGCAACGGATGTTCGTGAACCCCGCCAGGTCCGGAAGGAAGCAACGGTAGCGAGCCGCTTCGTGTGCCGCAGATCAACCCGAAGTCTGATCAATTCTCAGGAGCAGGGACTCGGGCCCCGTCAGTCATGCGAAGCTGCGTCCCCAATCCCCGGTCCTTGAGTTCTAACCTCGGCGCTATGTCTTATCAGGTCATTGCCCGCAAATACCGACCACAGGTTTTTGATGATGTTGCGGGGCAGCGTCTGATCACCGACACGCTCAAAAACGCCCTCATCAAGCAGCGGGTCGCGCACGGATACATCTTCTCCGGCGCGCGAGGCGTGGGGAAAACTACCACGGCAAGGATCCTGGCCAAGTCGCTGAACTGTGTGAAGGGACCGACGGTGACTCCCTGTGGGGAATGTCCTTCCTGCCAGGAAATCGCACAGGGGAATTCAGTCGACGTTTTTGAAATTGACGCAGCATCCAATCGCGGCATTGATGAAATCCGCGAATTGCGGGAAACCGTCCGCTATCTTCCGGCCCGCGATCTGTACAAAGTTTTCATCATAGACGAAGCGCACATGCTGACCACCGAGGCCTTCAACGCGCTGCTGAAGACGCTGGAGGAGCCACCGCCGCGGTCTCTGTTCGTCCTTTGCACCACGGAGGCCCACAAGCTTCCGACTACCATCCAATCGCGCTGCCAGCACTTCTCTTTCCGCCTGCTGGATTATTCGGAAATCCTCAGCCGTCTGGAATGGGTGATGAAGCAGGAACAGTTTGAAGCCGACGAGGGCGCGTTGAGCGCTGTGGCCGAGGGCGCGGAGGGCAGCTTGCGTGACGCCCTTTCGCTGCTTGACCAGGCCATCGCCTCCAGCCCCGAGCGTCTGGAAGAAGCTCATGTTCGCCAGTTGCTGGGAGTAGTCCCCAGTCAGGTCTTGACCGAACTTGTTGAAGCCATCAGAGCCGGTGATACCGGAAAGGTGCTCCAGATAGTTGAACGCGTGGCTACCGAAGGCTACGAACTGAATCATTTTTGCGGTGAGTTCACGCGCTATATCCGCAATCTGGCGGTCGCGAGGAGTTGCGGAGCAGAAAGT
>JAJYJL010000794.1 GCA_021789565.1 Acidobacteriota bacterium | reverse complement strand
GCAAGAATCCGGCTGTCCGCCACGCTCAAAATCGGAGGAGAGTCAAGCAACACGTACTCAAACTCTTCATTCAGTTTCCGCAAAAGTTCCAGCGTCTTTGGGGAGGACAACACCTCCGCTGGGTTGGGAGGAATCGGACCGCAGGGAATGACGGAAAGATTCGGCACTCCGTTGGCGGGCAGGACCGCCTCAGGAAGGGTTACCCGTCCCGTCAGACACTGGACAAATCCCGGACTGTTTTTAACTCCAGTGGCGCGATGAACGGCCGGCCGCCGCATATCGCAATCCACAATCACAACCTTGCTGCCCAAACTGGCAAGGGTCGCGCCCAGGTTGACCGTCGTGGTCGTTTTGCCTTCCCCGGGCAGCGCGCTGGTTACCAGCAGCACTCTGGGGACTGGGTTGGCTGATAGCAGGATTGAAGTTCGGAGTGATCGAAAAGCTTCAAGGGCGACGGGGTTCTTCTGGAGCGCAAGCCCATACGAACCGTTGGAGCCGGGGCCAATGGTGGTGATTCCCTGCGCGGTTGATTTAGATGGCCCATTTAGTTCGATCGAGGGGATCAGCCCGAGCGAAGGCAGGCGTAACAGAGACTCCACTTCGTCAGGAGTTTTCAGCGTGTTGTCCAGATACTCTTGTAGGAATGCGAGGCCGACGCCCACGCCCAGACCCAGAATGAAACCGAGGGCAAGATTGAGCAAAATCCGAGGCTTGGCCGGTCCTTCCGGCACCTGCGCGGGATCAACAACCATAATATTACTGGAATTCAGCCCCGCGGCCACCTGTGCTTCCTTCATTCGTTGAAGCACGCCGTCGTAGAGTGCCTGGTTCGTGTCCACGTCGCGCTTCAGGATGTTGTACTGAATGGTCTTTTGCGACACGACATTTACAAGGTTCTCTTGCTGGCTGATAATCTGGCTGAGGTAGCTCTCCCGCGCCTTCGCCGCCAGGTATTCCTGAGTAATGTTCCGAGTAAGAGCATCTTTTTGATGGTCGATGTTGGCCTGGAGCGTATCGATTTGCTTCTTGAGGGCCATCGCTTTTGGATATCCGGGCTTCACCGTCGCTGTCAGTTCGGAATATTGACGCTTTAGATCGGAGAGGTTCCCTTCCAGTTGCTGGATCAATCTGTTATCAAGCGTTCCGGGAAGGTCCTGGACTTTTCCTGACCGGACCAGGCTGTAGAGGGCTTCCTTCTGCGTACGGTCTGCCTGTGCCCTGGTGTATTCTTCCTCGAGTTGTTCCAGGCGCGCATTAGCCATACTTTGGGCCTGAGCATTTACAGCATTCTGAATGAAAAGGATTGAATTCTTTGCGGCGTAATCCTGCAAGGCGTCCTGAGACGCTTTGAGCTTTGCTTTCAACTCGACCAGCCGGCCGGAAAGCCACTCCGAGGCCTTCAAAGCTTCATTCCACTTGACCTGGAGGTTCTGGTCGATATAGTCCGCACCTATCTGATTGGCAACGCGTGCGGCCAACGACGGGTCATGCGAATAGAACGAGACCTCAACAAGGTTGCTGCGCTCAATGGGGTTCACAACCATGGCTTCCATAAAATTGCCAACGCTATTACGGTACGCGTTCGAGTTGGGGTCTGGCGGATTCGGGTCTGCCGCCGAAGGAATCTTTTCGGGATCCTTCGTGACCAGCCCGAAAAAACTGTAGCTTCGATAAAACTCGGGATATTGATAAAGACGCAGGTCCCGCACGACACGTTCCGCCAGCGAACGGCTCTTTAATATCTTGTACTGCGTTTCGCGGTAGCTCTGAAGGTCCCAGGCGGCTCCGGCTTGACCGATCTGCTGAAAGCTGAGGACCTGGGGTTCTTCCGGGTTGATTTCGACCATTATCTTGCCGGCGTAAACAGGCCTTTCCTTTAATGTGCCGATAGCCACAGTTGTGAAAATAATCAACAGGCACGTCACCACGGCCCAGCGGCGCTTCATGATCACATGCCAGTAGTCAAGCAGCCGGGGCGATTCTTCGAGCGAAACGTCCAGAATATCTTCTTCCCGCACGTAGTGGCCGTTGAAGCGCTCTACGCTGCGAGTCTGATTGACCGGTGCAATTTCATTATCGTCCATACAACTCCTTCACCCTTAAACGGGCGACCTCGATCTATCAGACGTTATCTTCCCGTGGTCCTGATCGGCAAAAGTCATAGGTCCTTGCGAATGCCTTGCTGAATCTTTTCTTGGGCAGGAGGTCGTGGTTATGATTGTGATGAAGGCTGCCGTCTGTACCAGTGTGCTTGATGTTGTGGTCCTGGTATGGCCTTTCCCAATGAACTCGATACGCGCGAAGATGCCCCTTGGGATCCTTGCCTGGCCCACGTTCCCGTGTCCGCCAATAAGGGGCGGATAACGCGGTGACGTCCTGCGCGGCCTCCGCTGGTGTCTTTCCGGTCGGTCGTTGATGATTAACCCCCTGTCCACATCGGGACGCTAATCTCGACCGTACTGGCCCGCGGGCCTTGCACAACCTTGATCGGACTTTTTCGGCGGCAGCAGACCCTCGCTCTTAAAGCTGTACAAGCCCCTTGCATTACTCTCTTCCAGACTTTCCTGCCAAGCCCGAAATGTCCCCCATGCCACCCGCCGGGATTATTAGAATCCACTTATCCTCACTGAGCCTAACAGACGATTTTGGCTCTTGTCAATCTGTGTACTAGATTGAAATTAAAACTCTTGCCAAAAGTTTGTGGGCGGGAGAGCGACGGAGAGCAAAAGAGGGACCCTGCGGACTTTGGCACTGCTCCAGTTCCTGACCCTTGCAACCAGGGTGTTCGCTTCCTTTGCGCCGCTGGAAGCTGAGCTTGAAAGTCCGGAATGAGTCCACGACCTATTACAGGATTCAGGAGATTGCTATACCTTTAAACCTATCTCTGGCATAGGGTCTCGGTTCAATCGGGCGCTTTCTGCAGGTCCTCTTGTCACTCATGACCTATCAAGACATTTAAGGGTGTAATTTTCGTATGATTGAACTACCTCTTCATTGATGTTAGAATTCGCACTTTCCTGAACGGCAACTGACGAAAGAGGTGCGACAGTTTGCCCAGTTTGAAGATCAAACGTCTGCTTATCGGCAGATCGAATCTATTCAAGAACACCCGGGATGAATTCATGACAAAAAAGAGATTTGCATCGATGTTGGCCACAGCCAGTGCGTTTGTGCTACTGTGCGGCGCGCTCCTGTGGGGCCAGGAACCCGTTAATGTCACGCGAACCGGCGACCGGATTTCCGTTGAAATTGGCGGCAGACCATTCACCACTTATTATTTTGGCCCGCAAGCTCCCAAGCCCTATCTTTTTCCGCTGCGAAGCGCCCAGGGGACAATTGTCACGCGCAGTTGGCCGATGGTCACAGACATTCCGGGCGAGGACCACGATCATCCTCACCAGCGTGCCATGTACTTTGGCCACGGTAACATTAATAAGATCGATTTCTGGGCGGAGAAGAACCTGACCCGTGCGCAGCAGACTGTGAACGGCATCTATTATCCAAGCGAGGATCTGCCCAAGGGGAGGACGGTCATCCGCAGGATTGAAGAAATACACGGTGGGATGCACTCTGGCGTGGTCCAGGCAACATTTGATCTGGTGAAGCCGGACGGGGAGGCCATGGGTGGTGAAGTCCAGGCTTATACCTTCTCAGGTGATAAGAACAATCGAATCATCGATTGTGCCTTCACGCTGCGCGCGAACCACGGCCCTCTCAAGCTTGGCGATACCAAGGAAGGGACGTTTGCGATCCGAGTAGTCCACGGGCTGGATTCGCCGCCGGCACAAATGGTCAACTCGAATGGCGGCGTGGGCGAGAAGGACATCTGGGGCAAGAAGGCAAATTGGGTGGATTATTACGGGAAGGTTGACGGGGAAGAGGTCGGTATCGCCATTTTCGATAATCCTCACAATCTGCGTCACCCGACCACCTGGATGGCGAGGGGTTACGGATTGTTTGCGGTGAATCCGTTCGGTTTGCGGGAATTCTTCAATAACCCCAAGCTTGACGGCAGCTATACTATTCCTTCCGGCGGCAGTCTCACCCTGCGCTATCGCGTCCTGGTTCACCATGGCGACGACAAGCAGGCTGGCGTTGCAGCAGCGTGGCAGAAGTATGCTTCAGGGCAATAAACTGCTCAGCGCGTAAACGCCGTGGGACGATCCGAAGAAATAATACGTTCAGCCATTGCTGGCATCCAATTTATTGCGCCCCCGACGATCTTGAAAGGAGAAATCATATGGAACGCCACATAAAAGCCAGGGCTAACGGAAAGTACCAGCAGATTGTTGCGCCAGGCACAATGAAGTTTCTGGACTTTGCCCGCGTACAACTGAAGAGCGGAGATGCCTACTCCGGAAGGACGGGAGATCGCGAGTACGTGCTGGATATTTTCTCGGGTGCGGCTTCGATTTCCATTGAGGGCAGCCAGGGCGAGAAGAAGGTTTACGAAAATGCCGGCGGGCGCGCCGATGTCTTTTCAGGCCCGCCGGTCATGGTTTACATTCCCATTCAATCCAGTTTTGAAATTAAGGCCACCTCGGATGCGGTTGACCTCGGGATTTTCTCTGCCCCTTCCGGGAGCCCAACAGTGCCACGGTTGCTGCAGGGCGCGGACGTGACTGTCAACCATGCGGGCCGCGACAACTGGCAGCGGACCGTATATTCCGCACTTGACCTGAACACCGAAGCTGAGCGCCTGCTGGCCGGCGAAACCCTGAACCCGTCGGGCAACTGGTCGAGCTATCCTCCGCACAAGCATGATCGCAAGAACCCGCCAAATGAAGCGGTGCTGGAAGAGGTTTACTTCTTCCGCGTCAAGCCGTCACAGGGCTATGGTTTTATTTATAC
>JAJYJL010000793.1 GCA_021789565.1 Acidobacteriota bacterium | reverse complement strand
GCAGCATGTCCGCGCATGAAGAATTGATCATTTCGCAAATCCGTCCATCCTCGCATGGGTCAAACCAGCCATGGTGCGTGCCAACCACCGTCACTATCGGGAAGGACATCCGCAAGGTCACCGCCGCTTTTTCAGCGATTCCCGGTCGGCTGCCCAGAAGAAAAACACGGAACGGCACGCTCCGCTTCGTGCATTCTCCGAAGAGGCCGAGGCATACCCGGTCGGTCGAGAGCCTTAGTGGCACGGGAATGTCCAGCAACCTGGCCCCCAACAGCACGCCGACCCCGTCCGCGAGCACCAAGTCGAACTCGTTGATGGCGGCCGCGAGAGCAGGGTCTTTCTCCGCAGCAACCACGTAATTGGGATTCAGGTATGTGATTGTGAGCCGCTCTCTTTCCGCCACGGTCCGGAGGATGCGCGAACTCACCTCCGGCATATTGACTGCGTGAAGCTTCAGACCGAGAAACTTTGCCTCAGGCTCAGCAATTTGCTCTATCAACTCAACTCGCCCGCTCACGATTCCTCCGTGCGGCTCGGAATGATGGTATGGTTCCCTCCGGAAGACGGTACAGCACTTGAAGGCTTGTCAAGTCCAACGATTGACCCAAGCCCGACCGCCAACCCTCCGAACATAAAGACAATGCCCGCGACCTGTGGGGAAAATGCGGCTTCAGTAAACAGCGATGCGATAAGGACGCCGAGGCATGTCCCAAGCGCGGCAAGGCTCAGGCGCGCGTGACTGGGGAAACTGATTCGCAGGCTGTTATAAACGGCAAGTAACTCCCGGAATCGCGCCCCGCACCATGCCACGAAGGCTACGAGCCCCATAATCCCGAGCTGGTACAAAAGGGCACCGATGTCGCTTTCACTTCCGCGAAAAATGTACGCAGTTGGAGATTGCGGCGACTTGGCCTCAAAGCCAACGATCTGCCCGACGCTGGTCCAATTGCCTCCCACGCCAAGTCCTCGTCCGAAAGGGTGGCGGACGAGATCCTGCATCCCCACCACAAGGCCAACCACATGGCCGACCGCCGTGTTGTGATGTATCTCATTCGCAATGTTTCCGAGTGAAATGCCAAGGTACCTGAAGTAAAGAGCAACGGCCAAAGCCGCGGCCAGGACCCCGTAGATGGCGTATCGGCGGAAGGTTTCAAAACGGATGCGGCGTTTTACGCCGAAAAGAACAGCCCCGCCGACAAGTGTGGCAAGCATGCCTGACTTTGCAAACGTCAGCAGAAGCTCAGCCAGGAAGACAAAAGAAAGGCCCCTCCGGTTCAGTGACCATGCGAACAGGAGCAGCACACCCAGAATAAAGGCTGCGTTGATAGGTGTTCCGATCGCCGTGAAAAGCCTGTGCACGCCCAGGCCGAAGAAGTCAGTCCAGTTTGATACCGGACCTTTCAAAGCTGTCAATACACCGAGGTGAAGCTGATTCGTCCAGATATCCGGCGAGAAAAGCTCGATGACGGAGAATAGAGCAACGAATATTCCCATTACCAGAAGCACTCCGACGCTCCGGTCGAAGTCCAGCACCCTGCGAACGGCGAGTTTCCCCAGTTGCCAACCGGCAAAAGCCGCAAGAAAGTTTCTCAGATAAGCGATCTTTGAAAACCACCCGGCGGGACTGAACAGCAGGCTCAGCAGCATCCACGCCACAAAGAAGACGCCCGCCTTGCCCCCAAGCACGTCCACCAGCTTCATTCCTCTGCGGCGGAAGCTGAAAACGGTCAGCAGAAACGCGCCGCCGTAAAGAACAAGGGTCTTCAGCTCGATGAGAACCAGCACAGGGAAAGTGCTTCCCGGGACCCCAAAACCAAGAAGGACGCCGAGGATCAAGTTTTGAAACAACGCTGCAGCGAGGAAGAGCGAAACCAGAATCCATCCCTCCCGGTGGCGGCGCCAACGGCGAACGACAAGGCCAAGCAGCAAACCCACACCCAGCGCCAGTCCCGGATAGAAATCGAGGCTGCCGCCCACTAATACGAGCGCATAAAGAGGAATAACCAGTAACAGACCGATGACGGCCCGGCGAAATTCCAGGCTGACGCCCCTTTCGCGCAAGTTGCTTGGAAGCTTCTCACGCAGGCTGATAAGCCCATAAGATGTGGTCAGCGAATCCGCCATGTTTTTCCTATGCGGTTAACCTCGTGGATGACTTCCGTGCGCGATGCTGCGGTAGAGATCGACGTATCTGGGCGCGACATAGCGCCACTCAAATTTCAGCGCTTTATCTCTTGCCTTTTCACCGATACGCCTGGCGAGGTCCGGCTGGCGAGCCAGTTGCTCCAGTGAATCTGCCAGGCTGGCAGGATTTCTTTCCGCAACCAGGACCCCGTCCACTCCGTTTGAAATGAATTCTCTCGGCCCGCCCAGCGCTGTTGTGACGACGGGTCTGCCGCAGCACATCGCTTCGAGGATTGCGATGCCAAAGCCCTCGTAAACGGAAGGAAACACGGCGACATCACAGGAGTGCACCAGCTCGCGCAGGACCTGGTGATCCACTGCTCCCAGGAATTTTACAGACCCGTTCAAGGAAAGGTCACCGGCCAGACGCCGAAGGCGGTCCGTTTGCTCCCCTTCCCCAGCAATTGACAGACGCGCGTCCCGCAAGCCCTTTTCCCGAAGCAGCGCGAAGGCCTGTAGCAAAATCCCCACGCCTTTCTTTTCCCATAGCTGTCCCCAATAGAGCAGGTGAGGACTTCCTTCGGCCACAGGCGGTGGTGCATTCATCTCCCAATCGCGCAGTGTAATACCATTAGGGATGACGGTGATCGCCGCTCGCGGAGCGAACCGGCGGACCTCGTCGGAGATGTACTGGCTATTGACCACAAGCTGCCGAAACCTTCCCAACAGCAGCCTGGCAAGCCACCAGTGGGCCCGATGTCCCAATGGCTGGTCGTGGTACCGCGCTTCCAGCGGAGCCAGGTCATAAACGGTCAAAACCACCCTGGCGCGAGCCTGCAAGGCCGCTGCTGCTGCGAGGAGCGCCCGCGCGCCGGGCAGGATGTGGAAGTGGATCAACCCGTCCGGATTGTCTCGCAGCCAGGACTTAACCGCCGAACGATAGCGCGTCTGGAGCCGGATGTGATAAAGCGGTTCAGGCACTTCAGGCTTCTCGATAAGAATGAATTCTATCCGCTCGTTGTAGTCAGGCGGGGAGGGACGGCATCCTCTTGCCACCGTCCCCAGCAGGGTCAGCTTAACCTCATCTGAATCGGCCATTGCGTTGGCCAGCTTCTGGATTGCGTTCGATACGCCGCCTTTTTTCCACGGCGCAAGTTCTGGGGCGACAAAAAGGACTCGAATCATGGATTCTCCTGCACTCCCGTGGCGGCGCTCACCGGGGCTTCAACCCCACGCCGATCAGGTCAGGACTGACAACCAGATCCGCGCCTTTGAGACAGCCTAGGCCATTCTCCACCGCGAATGTGAACTTCAGGTAAGGCTCTCTCCATGTCTTCCAAAGCACCCAGCGGATGGCGCTGAGAACGTCATGGGGAACAGGCCCTCCCGCACGCATCGACACATCCAGAAAGCCCGCTAACTCCATCACCTCTTTCAAACTGGAGGACGTGTAAAGATGATCGTGGCTAAGATCAGCAAACATATGCCAACCTACCCACGGTCGCGCACCGTTGGGCGTCGAGAGGATGAACCTCCCGCCGGGCGCCATTGCACCATAAACCAGGGAAAGTAGCGCAGCGGCGTCATCGAGAGATAAGTGCTCAATAACGTGATGACATGAAACAAGGTCGTACCCGCCGGGACAGGACCGCAGAAACTGAAGAATGTCCGCCTGTTCAATATCACAAGAAACTACGCGCCGGGCTACTTCGACTTGCTTGCTGTCACCATCTACACCCGCGAGGTTCGAATAACCAAGTGAATGCAGAAAGTAAAGGAAATGCCCCCCGCCGCATCCTAGGTCTAAAATCCGCGCTGACGTATTGGAAGGCAATAAATTCCGAAAGTAATAGCCAAACCTACGTGCCCAAAGCCGGTAGTCTGCCGGGGAATAGTCGTAGTAACGCTCGAAATGAAACGACGCATAGGTAGAAACCCGACGAGCGTTAACACCGTTGTCATTCATATTCACCGCCTTGGTATCGAGGGTAATGTTAAATTTCCTTGCGATCCAGGACCGTCTCCCCAAAGCGCTTCCGGCGGAGGATTGACGGGATCGGGCCCCATCATCGAATTGGAAGACCGTCCCTTTCCACAAGAACTCCCGCAACAAAGCATCTCCGCCGGGCCTGCGCGAACTCCCAAATGCACTAACTCTCCATCGCCATCTCGCGATTGCCGACGCTAGGATTGTCCACAGTCCCCAGCGATCCTCGGCGGGAGATGCTCACAATGAAGATCGAGAGGAGAAAGGCATATGATAAAACAGTAGCCCAGGCAGCACCGCGGGCCTGCATCCTCGGAATGAGCAGGAAGTTGAGCCCGACATTTAGCGTGGCCGCCAAAGATGTAGCCACCAAATTAAGCCTGTCACGCCTGCGGCTTACTAGCAAGATGCCCACTAGGCCTGTGCAAAAGTCCATCGGGAGAGAGATAACCAAGATACGAAGCAGCCCGACCGAGCCCAGCGTGCTGCCGTAAAGCAACGTCAGGATTTGCCTGCTGAAAATCCAGATGACAGCCGCGAGAGCACTGCCTCCAATTGCCACCACGGGAAGAGCCAGGAACAACCATTTTCGCAAACCTTCAGGATCATTCGAGGCGGCAAGGTGAGGGTAGAACGACCTGCCGACCAGATAATAAATCGCGAAAATCAGGAACAGAATTTTGTACGCTGCGTTGTAGCAGCCCACCTCGGACGCCGTCGTCATTCCGGCCAGAATCAGCGTATCGACATTG
>JAJYJL010000792.1 GCA_021789565.1 Acidobacteriota bacterium | reverse complement strand
CAGATTCACGACGGTTTGGCCTTCTTGGTCTTCTCCGAAAAGGGCACCGGTTCAGTTGCAGTTCTCGGCCCGGTTGACCCAATCCTGGAGTGGATCGCAGCAGATGCCTCGAGTAACACCTTGCTGCCATCGGGAAGATGTTTTTCGTTAAACCGCGTGATGGGACCAGAAATGCTGATTGCCGCGATTGGGCTTCCCAGGCTGTTAAGAATGGGAGTACCTACACAGTAGGCACCAAGGAGGCTCTCCTCCCGGTCGACCGAGTAGCCGCAAGCACGGATGCGTTCCATCTCAGCCTTCAAGGCACTCAGAGAAGTGATTGTGTACTCAGTAAAACGCGGCAATCCATGCTGGCGCACTAGCTGGCGGCATTCATCGTTAGGCATAAAAGCCAAAAATGCCTTACCCAAGGCAGTACAGTGCACGTAGTCTCGTGCACCCACTCGCTCCGTCAGGCGGAATTTCTGCGGGCTTTCACGCACATCGATATACAAGATTTTTCCGTCCTCGAGCACGCCCAGATTCACAGTTTCACCCAATTGGTCGCGCAGCGAATTCAAGTAAGGGCTCGCAACAGCAATCACCTCTGTGTTGCGGAGCCGCACGTCGCAAAGACGAAAAAACTTGGAACCCAGTCGATACTTGGAATTCTCCTTGATGACGTATCCGTGTTCACCAAGAGTGTACAGGATTCGAAATACTGCATTGCGGTTGAGTCGTAAGTGGCTGGAAATCTCTGCCAAGTTCAGCTGGGGTTTAGCTATTTTAGTGAACGTGTCTAACACGTCCAAGGCCTTGCCCACAACACCAATGTAGTAGATATCACGTTTCGGCATGCGACACTCAAGACCTTCTGATCATAATCACCGCGGCAAAATCCCTTCCAATGCTCCTCAATTATGAAGCATGTTCCAGAAACAACTGCCAGCCGGCGGTTCGGACTTGAAGGGGCAACTATTATACGCCGCTCCACTCTGGCTGGAGACGACGAAATACGCTGCAAATTTCAATTTGCGCGCTGTTTCCGTACCGGGCAGCGTCCAGCAAATAGTGCAACCCCCAGCGTGGGATTTCCAGCTCAACGACGCATGAGGTCTCCTCATTCGAACGTCCTCCGTTACAGCAAGACCGTTGTGTTCACAATGTATACGGTGATTTGTATGTGTCAAGTTCTATTTTTGTGGTAGCATTTGCGCATCCGTGTTTGAAGTCAGCTTCTTGCCAGGAGAAGGAGGAAACAGGAGTGCGGCCTGCTTTCAATAACCGTTTCACCTTGGGTGCTGTTTTGCTGCTCTTATTTGCAACGATGGCCATTGCGGGCAACGACGAATTTGTCCGTACCGCGATCCGAGTCCCCAAGCCCGCCGCCCCGAGATTTGTTAAGGTTGGTCCGCTTGCGGCCAACCTCTGGACATTTAATGCGCTTAACGTCTACGATCCGCGGCTTAAAACCGACGTTTTCTACGTGACGTCGTTTAACTCGGCTGGGCACGGCCAGCTCATTCGGCTCGATTACAAGCACCATCGCGCCAAGACATGGGAAATCCCTGCAGGGATTGGGTCCTGGGGCATCATCCAGGGGCAGGATGGCAATCTCTATCTGGGTTCGTACAATGAGGGCGAATTGATGTGCTTCAATCCCCGCACCGAGCAATGGCTGCCCTTGCCCCAATTGCCGGAAGCCTTTCGGAAGAAGAATTTCATAGTCTGTGATCTGGTGCAGGCGCCGGATGGCAAGATCTATTACGGCACCGTTCCCGGCTGCCATCTGGTTTGTTACAACCCCCTCACACGAAAGATTCGTGATCTCGGGAGGGTTGCCAAAAATGAGGACTACGCCCGCTGGCTGGCCGTCACTCCCTCTGGAATTGTAGTTATCAGTGTGGGATCACGCTCTTGCCGCTTCATTGCCTACAATCCCCGCACGGGAAAGTTTTCCATACTCACGCCGCCGGCATACCGGAAGCCAGGCCTCATCGCCCCGCCGCGCGTCAGCGCCGACTTCATTGTGCAACCTCTGCCTGACCGCGTTCTGGTCTTTGATACCCGCACGTTAAAGCTGCTGCACGTCTACCGCGTGGGTGACGTAAGCGGCTTCAATATCTCCGGTTTCAATTTCGTTGGTAGCACGCATCTGATCTACGAGGTAGGCGACCGCCAGTTCAAGATACTTGATCTTCGCACGGGTAACGTCAAACCCTATGGCGAACTGCCCTTCCCGCTTCGGTTGGATCGCTGGTACCCGACGCCGCATGGGAATTTGCTGGGTCTCCGGGAACAATCGTACATCAATTTTAATCCTCACACGGGAGTGGCGACCCGGCATCGCATTCCCGCCGATGGGCTTGGCCAGGACATCCTCTGGCTGCGTTCGTTTCCCAATGGATTGATATACGGCGGCCCCACCCTGGGCCAAACCTTCTTTTCGTACGATCCTCGCATTCACCAACTCAAGTCCTACGACCAGGTGATTGACGGCGGTGGTGAAATTTATTACGCCATCCATTATCATGGGAAGCTCTACTCCATCTCTTACGTAGAAGCCACGCTGGCCGTGTTTGATCCCGCGAAGCCCTGGAACCAGGGGAGCCAGCCGGATTCCAATCCTCGACAGATCCTCTGCATTCCCCAGAACCAGTATCGCCCAGAGGGTGGCATCCACCTGGGACCTGAAGGAATGATGTATATCGGAACCCAGCCCGATTACGGCATGTTAGGCGGCGCCCTGTCCGTGTTCGACCCGAAAACTGAGAAAATCCAGGTCTATCGCAACATCATTCCCAACGAAGAGATCAGCGCTGTTGGAGTCGACGCTCACTACGTTTATTGCGGCGCGGATGTGGGAGGTGGTGGTGGCAGCAAGCCGGTGGCAAAGCAGTCACACTTCTTCGTGTGGGACCCAGTCCAGAAGAAAATTATCTTCAACCAAGCTTTGCCCACCTCACAAGGCCTGGGCGGCATTGCGGCAGTTCGGGGCCATGCCTATTTCGTTTTGGGCGCTCAGTTGATGGACTATAACTCGAAACAGCGTACACTGAGGGCGATCTATCACTTTAGCCACCCCCGTTCCGTCCCCCTCGAAGGCTTGAAGGCAGCACAGGACGGCACGATTTGGGGAATCCTTGACCAGGAGTTAGCACATATCGACCCCGCAAAGCGGAAGGTGGAGTTCTTTCCCCAAACGGCCGGCAAGGCAATCAACGGACTGACTATCGGGGCAGACGGTGCTGTTTATTTTGGTAGCCACACCGACGTTTGGATCTACCACCCGAAGTCGCCCAGTCCACCGGTAAGCTTTGCTCAGTAGCTTCTAGCGGAACACACCGGCATTTCGCTCTGTCGATGGAACATCTCATAAAACTAAGGAACAGTCGCTCCCTGTTACCTCGCGGCTGGAGCCGGTGGTGGGGGAATTGCCTTCAAGTCACTGAGAGCCCGCCCGAGTCGGCCTTCGCCATAATCGTTGACGAACGACTGGACTTTTAGAGCAAACTGCCAATAAGCCAAAGTGTCGCCCAGCGTGTAGCGTCCGTTTACGGGGCCACGTATGAGCTCGGGCCGGATAGGTCCCTTCGGTGCCAACCGAGCGTCGCTCCATTCAGACAGAGCAGGGTAATCGCTTGAAGCCTCCCGGGCATAGAGAAGGGCGCGTGTCTTCAGAAAATAAAGCTCGCGCGCTATATCCAAACAATAACGGCGGCGCTCGGCCATCGTGGACTGGGCAGCGGCGGCTTCATACTTTGCCGCCAGAGCGGACTTGGCAAACTTCTTCATCTCTGCGATCAACTTTTCGTTCTCTGCAATCGCCTGCGGCAGTACCCGCTCATTGTAATCTCGTACCAGGAAGCTGCGGTTCAACGGAACCAATTTCGCACGCGGAGTGAGAATGCGGGAGACCCGCACAGGACTGGGATTTCCCGCAACAAACACCTCCCACGTATCAAAATAACCGTCGCCATTAGTATCAAAATAACGTATCTCCATGTCCCTCTTGTCATCAACCAAATGGCCCACTTCCAGCCATCCTTCAGATGCCCCGAACAGATGGTAGCGCTTGTCAACAGGGGAATAGTAAAGCTGCCGTTTGTCCGTGGCCTTCGAGGAATATTCGCGCCTCATATTCCAGCGGTAGGTAGGCCCGCCCGTGTTGTAAAGCAAGCGGCGTTCATAAATCCAGAATTGTCCCTCCCATCGATATACGTCCCGCGCTTCGTCCCAGCTAAATCCGGTCTTCCTTGCGGGATAATTCAGCGCTACCTTCACGATGTCGTCCCATGGGATCCGAACAACCCTTTGGGGTGGCCGGCGGCGGGGGTTGGTGTAAAACATGTGTGGATAGTTGTAGGGCTGAGAACCGACCATCGTGAAACCGAAGTTGTAGTGCGGTTTGTTCAGCGGCGCATTGCGCGGACTGGGATCAATGTTGTAGCTCATCCGCATATTCATATTGCCGACTTCAGCCATCGGGGTTGTTGTCGCTGCCCATACATGCCTGGAGTTATTGGCGTAATCCAGATCGAGCCCGCCACTGCTACCCAGCGGCGCAGCGCTGACACGCACCACGATCTCTCCCAGCCCGTCGTGATTTGGGTCCCAGAAAGCAAAAGGGCACTCTGAAAGCGGTTCCCACTGGTGCGTTGAGGCATTGTACTTGTTGAGATAAATCATGTCATTGCCACGGAACTTGCTGGCAAAACCATCTCCATCATATTGCCAATTCTGGAGAGAATAGATTTGAGCACCATCATTGTCGAAGTTTTCGCTAAACCATCCAAAGCGAAGATATCCGTCTTTGTAGTACCAAATCTCCATCTCATCGGCTTTGCTGTCGTTATTGTTGTCGATGTAGACCACCATCTGGTCCACC
>JAJYJL010000791.1 GCA_021789565.1 Acidobacteriota bacterium | reverse complement strand
TAACCCTGCGGCGCCGGGCTCCGGAGGAAGCGGCATGGCTTCTTTCCTGCTTGGGTTGAGCGACGGCGGATCGATCAATAACCTTCACAATATCGATTACCTGCGTAAGAACGTCGCATTTTTCGTCGAAGACACTTACCGAATGACCCCGCGCGTAACCTTGAACATGGGGCTTCGCTATGACTTCTTCGGTACTGTCCAGGAGAGATTCAACGGCCAGGGAACGTTCAACTTCATGACGGGCACCCTGATTATTCCCACGGATGCTGTCACCAAGAACCACCAGCCCTCCACGCTGACGCCTTTACTGGCATCGATTATCCCAGTCAGCCCCACCGGTTCTCGAGGGCTTATCAAGCCGGACTATAACAACTTTGCGCCACGTGTCGGCCTGGCCGTCAAAGTGACTGATAAGCTCGTTGTCCGCAGCGGTTACGGAATCTTCTACGGTGGCGAGGAAAACGGTCCGTACTCCAATCCCAGCCAGGGGTTCAACCCTCCGTTCTTCGTTACTCAATCGTTCAACACTCCCTGCGGAGCGGCTTCTGCAAACGCCTCCACGCTGAACTGCGCGATTCCCGATATCCAATACCTGCAGAATGGATTTCCAGCGAGCGCGCTTGTGGACCCAAACACCCCGAGCCTGTTCAGCCTCGATCCGACTTTGGCAACACCCTACATGCAGGATTGGAACTTCGGCGTTCAGTACCAGTTGCCGGGGGACACGCTTTTCGAGGTCGCGTATGCCGGATCGAAAGGCACGCGGCTTTACGATTTCCTCAATGGGAACCAGGCGGCTCCCTCAGCAGACCCAAGCGCGCCTACTGCTCCGCGCAGGCCGTTTCCGGCGGTCGATTCTGGTATTAGCTTGTTCAGTTCGGATTCGTTTTCCACTTACAATTCGCTCCAGGTGAAGGTCCAGAAAAACTTTTCCCGCGGTTTCTCCGTCCTGGGGACCTATACCTGGGCGCACTCGCTGGACAATTCCTCAAGCGCGAACCTGGGGGCTCAAAACGGCAGCGGGTTCCGTTACTTCCAGGACCGCCGCATCGAGTATGGAAACTCCGATTTTGACATCAGGAACAGGGCCGTGATCAGCGGCGTT
Source organism: Acidobacteriota bacterium (assembly GCA_021789565.1). Next base: position 3,762 of record JAJYJL010000791.1, on the reverse strand, counting down.
TGGCAACTTCCTTTTGGGCAAGGCAAGCCTTTCGCAAGTGGGGCGAGCGGTGCTATGAATGAGGTTATTGGGGGCTGGCAGGTTGCGGGTATTGCCACCTTTTCCGACGGGAACTGGTTTACCATCGGGGATTCTAATGGGAACTTCGCTAATTCCGACGGCTCCCAGAGGCCGGACACGATTGCGAATCCGAACGGGAAACCCTGCCAACCAAACACCTTTTTCAACACCTGCGCATTTGTCGATCCTCCGTTAGGATCGTTTGGAAATACTGGCAAGAACACGGTGGTGGCGCCCGGTTTCTACAATTTCGACTTTTCAATATTCAAGGAATTTAAGACTTCCGAACGCACACATCTGGAGTTCCGCTCGGAGTTCTTCAATATCCTGAATCATCCAGACCTTCAGCCGGCACAGACAGGGCCGCAGTTCGGCATTAACACAACTTCATTGGGGTCGCCGGAATTCGGCTTTCTGACTGGCGCCGGGGCTCCGCGCGAAATTCAGTTTGCATTGAAGTTCTTCTTCTAGGTTGATAGTTGGTGACGGTCCGGTGTGGTGCTTGAGCGAAACGTCCCGGTTTGGGGCCGTTTCCGAAGGGCCACACCGGACTGTCGGTTGTGTTATGGTTTGCAGTCTGCAGTTTCCCGCCTCATGGCGCGCAGGACCTCGACGATGGATAGGTTATCAGCCATGAATTGGGATACGTTGCACCTCAGTTGTTTCCTCAGTTGACCGACAGGCCGCGAAAGGAAAAGGAAGGCCATGAACGAAGATGCGAAGAAATCCCCACATGATCTTTCAGTGAGCCGGCGAGAATTCCTGAAGCGATCAGCGGCAGGAGGAGCTTCGGTACTTCTGGCTCCGCATGTCGGACTCGCGGCTCAAAGGGAATTTCAATCGGAACTTGCCACGGGCTGGCATCTTACTTCGGCCCGTGACGTTACGGCCTCTGATTCGGAAGTTTCCACGCCAGCCTACGACCCTTCGCACTGGCACCCCGTCCACAGAATGCCTGCGACAGTTCTTCAGGCGCTTGAAGATGCCGGGGTCTACAAGAACCTCTATGTCGGCATGAACCTTACGCAGTCTGTCCCTGCGGATTTGTGGAAGCAGGACTGGTGGTATCGTACGACCTTTGACGCTCAGGAGGCGGAGGTCCACTCGCTGATCCTGAATGGCATCAACTATCGCGCTGACGTGTGGTTGAACGGCCACCTCATCGCCGACAGCAAGCATGTTGTCGGAATGTATAACAGCTTTGAACTTGTTGTTTCCAGGTATATCAAGCGCGGCGCTGCCAACGCGCTGGCCATAAAAATTACCCCGGAGCAGAAACTGGCAGGTATTAACGGTGTTGAGCTGGCTGACAGTTGGCTGGACTGGATCAACTGGAAATACATCGGTTATCAGGATCTCGCAAAGCATATCGAGCTTTCATTCGTTCCGGACCGCAATGCCGGCGTATGGAAAAGGGTGTTCCTGAGCTCAACGGGCAAGGTGCTGGTCCGGAACCCGTATGTGGTTACCGATCTCCCTCTGCCGAACCTCAGCCCGGCTCAATTGACTGTCTACTGTGACTTGAGGAATGGAGTTTCCAGACCCGTTTCAGGGACGTTGCACGGCGAGATTTCGCGCCCCGGCAAGCCAACCATCAGCTTTCAGCAGAAAGTGACGCTCGGCGCTGACGAAACCAGGGAAGTTGCCTTTACGCCGGAGGCCTTTTCGCAGCTCAACGTTTACAACCCCGATCTCTGGTGGCCGCATGAGTGGGGCGAGCCGGCGCTTTATCAGGTGAAAATGGAATTCAGGATCGACGGGCGTGTTTCTGACGCCGCCGCCATTGATTTTGGCATCCGCAAAGTAACGCACCAGCGCGACTCTGACAACAATTTCCCCAAGGTTGGAACGGGCGGTAATTTCTATTTGAAGGTGAACGGCAAGGATTTTCTGATTCGCGGCGGATGTTACACGCCCGATCTGCTCTTCAAGAATGACCCCAGCCGTGACCGGGCGATCTCAGACTATTCGAAAGACATGGGCATGAACATGCTGCGATGGGAACTGAAGATTGCGGACGACACCATGCTCGACCGCGCCGACCGCGGGGGCATGCCGGTGATGCAGGGCTGGATGTGCTGCATGCAATGGGAGAAATGGAACCAGTGGGATGCGGAGGACCACTGGGTCGCCCTTGCCAGTCTGCGGGCGCGCATACGGAACCTGCGGCACCACGCCGCGGCTTTTGTCTGGGCGGATGGCAGTGACGGTCGCCCGCCGGAGCCAGTCCGCGGCCAGTATCACCAGGTCCTGAAAGAAATGCACTGGCAGAACGCGGTGGTTGATACGGTGTCCAATTTCAAGAAGGACGCGCTAGGCCACACGTTGTGGGATGGAATTCACATGCTGGGTCCGTATTCGTGGCGGCCACCGTCCTACTGGTTTGACCCGCAGTATCCTGCCAGCCAGGGTTCGTGCGCGGAGCAAGGTGACAACGAGTCGATCCCGCCGTTTGAAAGCCTCAGGAAATATATTCCTGCTGATAAGCTGTGGCCTATAAACGAGACGTGGTATTACCACTCGGGCGCCAACCGCGGCAACAGCACGCTCGAAACCATTCAGAAGGTTGTTGAAAAGCGATACGGTGCGGCCTCGGACGCGGAAGACTTCTGCAAGAAAGCGCAACTGGCCCATTATGAAGACACACGCGCGCAATTTGAAGACTTCGCCGCCAACTCCTGGGCTACGCATAAAATGACGCTTTACTGGATGCTCAACAGCCAGTGGCCGTCGTTTTTCGGGCATCTGATTGATTATTATCTGAAGCCCGGCGGCGCGTACTTTGGCGCGAAGAAGGGAATGCGGCCTGTCAGCATCGTCTTTGATTACTATGCCACGGGCGACCGGAAGACAGCGCACATCTACGTGGTCAATCAGACGCTGAAAACTCAGCGCGGGCTCAAGGCGACGGTCCGGTTTTACAACCTGGACGGGACTCTGAAGTTCTCAAAAGAATTGTCGGACCTGACCATCACCCCGAATGGGCGCGAACTCGTGATGTCCGTGCCACGCATACGAGGCGTCACCTCGACTTACTTTGTCCGTTGCCAGCTTGCCAAAGCCGGCGGCAAGCCAATTGTCGATAACGTTTACTGGCAATCAACGACGGACGACGATCTGGGCGGGCCGCAAAATGACAAGGCGTTTATCCTGAACCCGAAGAGTTGGGCTGATTTTACGGCTCTCAACACTATGCCGAAGGCAGAGGTCAGCATCTCCGGCAGGATTGTACGTGCAGAGGCTGAATCCAGCGCCGACATAACTCTGAAAAATCTTTCCAGCCAGATTGCATTTTTCATGCGTGCTGAAGTGACGAAAGGCCGGGACGGCGAAGAGGTCCTGCCCGTCAGGTACGAGGATAATTACGTCACGCTTTTCCCGGGCGAGTCCCGCACGCTTTGGGCGAGGTTCCGCACGTCCGACCTCAAGGGCGGGAACCCTCAGCTTCGGCTCGAAGGTTACAACGTCGGCAAGCGGCTGGCAACGTTCGAATAGCCGTCGCGCGCGTGCGAAACCGTGTCTGCATGCGGGGTCGCGCAGATAAGGTTCTTGTGGGGAAGGCTGAGGGATGCGGTTACTCCTGGGAAAGGGTGGGGTGTGCTGTTGTCCCTCGATGATAATGTCCCCTTTTGAGCTCGATAGAAATGTCCCCTAATAAGACCTCTGGAAGGAGGTCAGATTGGGGCGAGTGGAGATGAGCAA
>JAJYJL010000790.1 GCA_021789565.1 Acidobacteriota bacterium | reverse complement strand
TTCCGATCTCCCGATCGACAACGTCCAGCGCCGAAAGCGTCTGCCGCCGAATTCGCTCCACCTCAGCGGGCGCAAACGCCGGACGAACCAGGAGGTCGGCCAGCAGATCAAAGGCGAGCGCTGTGTGGTTTGAAAGGACGCTCACGTTGGCATAGGACTGGTCCCACCCGGCGCCGGTGTCAATGGATCCCCCGGCCTGGTCAACGGCCTGGGCAATCTGGTAGGCGCTTCGGTGGCGGGTGCCCTCGGGAAGCAGCCCTGCCACCATGGTGGCCGTTCCGGGCAGCCCCGGCGGATCGGCCTCAGCTCCAATCTGCACGATAGCGTAAAGGCGGACGATCGGCACATCGTGACGTTCCACCAGCACCACGCGAAGGCCGTTCGGCAGTTGCTGGACTGCAGGCATGTGGAAGGAAACAGCTTCGGGCGGCGGAACATTCGGAGGCAGTTCGCGCCCCGGCAGCGGCAGGCTGGTGAGACTTATCCACAGCAACGCCAGCACTCGAAACATCAGCTTACTCCACCCCAGGGTTTTCAAGATCAACGCCCGCCTTCACTCAGTGCCGTGGTCACCGGCCCGTTCTCCCGGGGATGAACTTCCAGAAGCGTGCGGTTGCGAGGGGCAAAATATTTGCGCGCCGCTGCCTGCACCTCTGCCCCGGTGACAGCCAGAAAACGCTCCGCCTCGGTATTGATCAGCTCAGGATTATTGAGGACCACTGTGTCGTAGCCCAACTGCTCGGCCAGATCCTTCGATTTTTCCCGGTCTGAGGCAAGGTCAAAGAGGACCTGGTTCCTGGCCTTTTGCAGTTCCTTCGCTGCCAGGGGCTTTTCCTGCAGCCGCTTCAGTATGGCATCAACGGCCGCCTCGCCTTCGGCAAGGCTGTGGCCCGAATTCATGACTGCAAAAACAAAAAAGAGGTTCGGGTCCTCGCTGAAATCGGCCGAACTCTGCGCCTCCAGGGCGAGCTGCTTTTCATACACAAGCTGGTGATAGATCATTCCACTGTCGCCCCCGGATAGAATTCGCGAAGCCAGCCGCAGCGGATAGGAATCCGGTGTGCCGTCAGCCGGAATATGGTATGCCTCCACAAAGGCCGGCAGCGCCACGTCACGGGTCATGGTGACAGTTCGTTCGGCCGTTTGTGGCGGCTCAACGGGAATTTGGCGGGTGGCCGGCAGCGCTCCGGCCGGTATCGCGGCAAAGTATTTCCTGATGTATTTTTCGGCTTCGTCCACTGAAAACTTCCCGGCAATCACGATGGTGGCATTGTTGGGAACGTAATAAGTGTTGTAGAAGTCCCGAATCTCGCTGACCGTCGCGCGGCTGACGTCATCGACGCTGCCGATGGGCAGATGTCGATAAGGACTCACCGTAAAGGCGTGCGCGTAAAGCGTGGGGATCACTGTGCCGTAAGGAGGACTTTCATACCGGCGGCGGCGCTCCTCTTCCACCACCGACCTCTCGTTGTCCAGCGTCGCCTGGCTGATGTCCAGATTGCGCATGCGGTCAGCCTCAAGCCAGAGCGCTACGGGAAGGTTGGAAGCCGGCATGGTTTCCCAGTAGACGGTTGCGTCGGTTGTGGTATAGGCGTTGTCAATGCCCCCCACCCGCACAATGTAGTCGGAAAAATGACGGCCCAGAGTTTTGGTGCCGTCGAACATCAGGTGCTCCAGAAAATGGGCGATGCCCGTCTTCCCCTGAACTTCGTTGCGCGACCCGACGTGATACCACACTTCAAGGGTGACCACCGGCGCCTCACCGCGATTGACCATCACGGCGCGCAGCCCGTTGGGCAATTGGAGCGTTTGAATTTTAAGGGGTGGCAGTTTGATGCCGGCCGCGCTCAATCGCGGTGCAAGGACCGCCAGCAGGATGAGGGCCCCGAGAATTCGGGCAAAAACTCTGATGGAGCGAATTTTCAATCGGCCTCGATGACAACTTCGTGCAGTACCCATCCAAACGGCCTGCTCATTTCCGGCTTCGCAGGAACAACTGACTTGCCCCGCACCTCAACTTTGCCCTGCACAGCGCATCGCTTGCGGCCACCGGAGGAACAACGGCTTTCCACCCGGCTAGCCGATAAACTTCTGAGCGATGGGGTAGCGACGGCCCATGCCGAACGCCTTGGCCGTCACCTTGAGCGCGGGGGCGGCCTGCTGGCGTTTATATTCAGCGCGCGTCACCCGCCGCATGACGTCTTCCACCAGCGCCAGATCAATCCTGTATTTTGCCGCAATGTCTTTGGCGCAAAGACGCTCCTCGATAACGCTTTTCAATATCACGTCAAGGGTCTCGTAGGGCGGCAGCGTATCCTGGTCCTTCTGATCGGCCTTCAGTTCCGCTGAGGGCGGCTTTTCGATGCAGGAACGCGGAATCCGTTCTGTCTCGCGATTGAGATAGCGCGCCAGCGTGTAGACCATGGTCTTGGGGAGGTCGGCGATCACGCTCAAGCCGCCGGCCATGTCACCGTAAAGCGTGCAATAACCTACGGCCAGCTCGGACTTGTTGCCGGTGCTCAGCACCATGGCGCCCAGCTTGTTCGAGAGGGCCATCAGAATATTCCCGCGAATGCGCGCCTGGATATTCTCTTCCGTCACGTCCGCGACGGACCCTTTGAAAGAAGATTCCAGGGTTTGGAGATAGCCGTCATAGAGGATGGATATGGGGATGATTCGGAAATCGACGCCCAGGCGTTTGGCCAGTTCTTCCGCGTCGCTCACGCTGCCGGGCGAGGAATAGGGACCCGGCATGGCGATGGCGTGGACATTTTCCGGCCCCAGGGCGTCAGCCGCAAGCGTCGCCACCACGGACGAATCGATGCCCCCGCTGAGCCCCACAATGGCCTCCTTGAACCCGCACTTCCGCATGTAATCGCGGGTACCCAGAAGCAGTGCCCCGTAAACGGCATCAATCTCAGAAGAGGGAGCATCGTGGATATCGGCCTGCGTGCCCGCCGTGTCAAAAACCACCAGGTCTTCCTCAAAAGATTTTGCGCGGGCGATCAGGCTTCCGCCGGCGCCAAAGGCCAGGCTCGAACCGTCCAAAATGAGCTGGTCATTGCCGCCCACGTGGTTGACGTAGGCCACCGGTATGCGATGCTCCACCGCGATGGTCCGCAGCATGTCATGGCGAAGCTGGAGCTTCTCCGTGCTGTAAGGAGACGAGGCGATGTTCAGCAGAGCTTTCGCGCCGGCCTGGGTGATTTCTTCCACCGGATCGCGAGGGTATAGCCGCTTCCGCCAGAAGTTTTTGTCGTTCCAGATATCCTCGCAAATCGTAATGCCGATTCGTACCCCCTGAAGGTCAAAAATCCCCACGGAGTTTCCAGGCTCGAAGTAGCGGGATTCATCGAACACGTCGTAGAAGGGCAGGAGGATTTTGACGTAGTCCAGCAGAACTTTACCCCGGTAGACCAGCGCAGCGGCGTTCCTGACCGCCTTGCCCGTCTGGACGCGCGAAGCCCGGACATAACCGATGAGGGCGTGGATGTCCGGCAGAAGGCGGCTCAGGCGTAAAAGTTCAGCCTCCGATCGCTCAATGAAGTCCGGCCTTTCAACCAGATCGCGGGGCGGATAACCGCAGACAGCCATCTCCGGAAAAACCACCAGGTCGGCCTTGCGGTCAACGGCCATCCCTGCGTACTCCAAAATCTTTGCGACGTTGCCCTCAAAATCTCCAACCGTGGTATTGATCTGGGCCAGTGCGATCTTCATAGTCTCGATGCCAAAGCAACAACCCTTCGATGCTGTATAAAACTTCAATTATACTGAACCGGAAAGAGAGAATCAGCTTTCCGCGGAATGAGGTTTCCGGGCGACCAGTGACGCGGTGCCGCGCCTCATCCAAACCTCGCGGTAAAAAATGATTTCCCAGTCGCCAAAAGCCTGCAACAGTTCATGCCTGCCCAGCAGGTGTGCGGGATCCAGCGGCTTGTGGCCGTACTTGCGGTGTTCAAGAGTGTAGGTTTCAAAGACCAGCAATCCCCCCGGACGGAGGGCTGCACGAATGGAAGGGTACCAGCGGGGATCACGGTACCTGAAGCAGATCACCACGGAAAAGGCATTGGCACGAAGAGCGCAGCGGGTGAGATCAGCCTGCACAAAGGAGGCTTTCAGGTTTGCCCGAACAGCCGCTTCTCTGCCCGCCTCGAGTGATTCCCGTGACTGGTCCATGCCCGTCGCGGCCAGCCCATGCCGGGCCAGGTACAAGGTGTTGCGGCCGTAACCGCAGGCAAGATCCAGCGCCAGCCCCGCCGGGGGAAGGAAATCCGAAAAGCGCACCAGCAGGGCACTCGGCTCTACGCGAGCACACTGGCCACTTTGTCCTTCTTGGGAAACAGCTCCTGCGTTGGGGATGGAAGACATGAGGTGCGCGGACGCCTGCCGCTCCGGCAGAGCCGGCAGGCCTCCGCTGAAAGCGCTGATTATGTGCTAAAGGAGCTTCCGCAACCGCAAGTCGTCTTGACGTTGGGATTTTCGAATTTGAAGCCCGAACCTTCCAGGCTTTCAACAAAGTCGATTTTGGTGCCGTTCAGGTACATCAATGATGCCTGATCAACAATCACCTTGAGCCCGTCGAACTCATAGACCTTGTCGATCGGATTGGTCTGGGTCTCAAAGTTCATCTGGTAGGAGAACCCGGAACAGCCTCCGCCCACAACGGAGACACGAAGCCCCGCAGGCGCAGGGGTCTGCTGTGCCAAAATCTCTTTCACCTTGTCGACTGCGTGCGCCGTCAGTTCAATAGCCATTCTTCACTCCTTTGGCTTGTCGAATGTGTAATCTTCGAGTAACAACATACTCTAAGTTAAATTAGCAAACCAGCCACCAAAAAGCAAGTTTCCCGCCAGAGGCCCTGATCCGTT
>JAJYJL010000789.1 GCA_021789565.1 Acidobacteriota bacterium | reverse complement strand
TTCCGATCTTGGCCAGGCTTGCTTCATCGGGAAGCACGTCGATCAGGCCACGGCTCAGTACGATCGTGTCGCCAACGGTAAAAGATTCCAGAGGATAGGTAAGCAGAACGCGGCAATGGATGGGCGGCAGATTATCCAGGTGGTTTGTCACCACAAGATTGTTCACCACCGTTTCCAGCACCTTGTCTACAGGTCCGGCAGGCGCCAGCAGACCGCCCTTCTGCAAGCGGTTCAGGACGTTTTCCGAAGCCTCCTGGCGCCAGTCACGCAGACTCTGGAGAGGAGAGTTGTCATGTGAGGCGGCACTCGCATCCTCGATTGGCGTCTTGGAATCCACGAGTATCTGTGTCAGTTCCTGGTCCGGCGTAGTGGCCCTGAGAATATATCCCCACAAGCGCGTCTGCGATCTGAAACCAAGATGAGGGACTCCGTATTGAGCAAGGTTATTCTCCTCACTGTACACATAGACCGGCATCCACAGCCCCGGCTGCAGATTCTCTCTCCAGCTATCAAAGTGGAAGGTAAAGTTGCTCTTACGCTGTCCGTAGACTCCGTTGAATCGCACGATGTGGTAACTCTGGTCCTCCACCCAGATTCGGCCCTCGAAAAGGCCCTTTCCGGCATTAGGGCGAGGTCTCACGTTGAAGACCAGGCACCGAACCTGGCCCAGAAATTCGCGTCCTGCGAAGTCAAACTGGTAATGCGCCAAATCAAAGTGTTGAGGGTCAAGAAGGATCGGGTCGGCAAACGATCCCGGCTGAAGCTGGAAGGAAAAAATGCGAAGAATGGGACCGTAAAGCAGCACCTTGCTCATGATGCCGGGGAGTGTGAGTCCGCTTTTTGGCAAGAAGGACCGTTCAACCACGCCATTCTTGACTTCCAATCGTCCCAGAGAATAGTCGTCGCCCACGATTCTGGTTTTGCTGTCTTTGTCGGTATGGATCTCTTGAATGTAGGTCTCGACTCGGGGGCTGTAACTGGTGAAGGTTTTGACCAGTTGTTTTTCCTGCGCGACGATCTTTTCAAGCGTCTGCTGGACGATATTCGATGGCTGTGCCTGTTGCTGAGCACGCAGAGGCGCTGCTCCCGCCAGTGTCGTGAATAACAAGGCAATCAAGACTTGTCTTAGCGCCTTCATGGGTTTTCCCTTTCCTTGCCGTTCAATAAGCGAGTTGGAAGATGATGTGTACCAGCGCTATGGAATCAACCGGACTGCCGTCGCGTTCGGCAGGCTTGAACTTGATATGCTCCGCCGCCTCAATTGCCGCTGCGTCCATACCGTGGCCTAGCCCTTGCTCAACTTTCAGCACGCGCAAATTCCCGGATGATCCAAAAAGAACTCTTAGGATGACTTGACCTTCAATGTGCTGCCGGCGCGCCTCATCCGGATAAACTGGAACGGGCTTGGCAAGAATGATCACTGGCTTGAACGCCGGAGACTCAGGCGCAACTTTGGTTCTAGAGGCCTTGCCGGCAACGACGCTGCCAAAGCCGCCTTGTTGGACGGTCTCTGGTGCGGCGCGGGTGGGCCTGAAACCCGTGCCAGTTCCTATGCCATTGCCAAATCCTGCGCTGCTCACGGTGCCCCGAACGCCGCGAGCTCCGCCGGTCCCGTTGCCATAGCCGGGGCCGGAGGGAAGGTCAAACGATCCTAGCTGTGCAATGCGATTATGACTGTCGGCGGCAGGATTGTTCGGAATCCCGTTATCAGCTCCAAAGCCACCTGTCTGGACTTCGTGCAGTGGACGTTTGAGGTTTCCTTTGGCCATACTACCGGGGTTGAAATCGCCCGTATGAACCATGGCGACCTGCTGCTTGTGCATGGGCTTCGGTGCCACCACCGATGTAAAAGCCTCAGCGGGCCTTTGCAAGGCCGGCGTTTCGGGGAGCTGAATGTGAAGTTGGGGTACCTTTGGAATCTTGAGGTGCTCCGCCGTTAAGGGCTTTTGAATCTCTTTCGGCCGGATTGTTGGCGATATAGGCGTTGCCGCGACGGCAGGCGGCCGCTCCAGCAGCCGGGGATTTTGTTTTATGGGCTCAGGAGGGGTTGCCGTGTGGAAGTACAGAACTTCCTCTTTAACCTTATTGGTCACTGGATTGGGCGGCAGGCTCATCAGCGCCCAAACCATGATAGCAACTGCAAGGGCTTCCAAAACGGGGCTGATTCCCAGCACCAGCCAGCGCCGCTTGCGGTCTTCCGCGGAGGAACTCAGGAGGCTGAAGTGCGGAGCCACAGCCGTAAATTTAGCCCGTTTCTGGTCACAAGCGTTGTCGCGGGACTGCCAAACTTCAGGTATGGCTGGGAAGCGTTCTTCGGGAGTGGAATTCCTGAACTCTGGTCTGAGTGTCAAATGCCCCGACCTCCTGGACGAAGCTAGTCCAAAAGGCTTTTGTCCCCACCCTCACGGCTGGATTAGATTTTTATCATAGATCCGCCCGCGCCACAAGCAATTCGTCAATGCGCCGTTTGCGGAAAGACGAGTCGCTGGAATTGCCCACGGCAAAAACCATGCGCGCGGTTGGAAAAGGCTGATCAGGTTATAGCGGCGGTAGTCTTGCAACCCACTTTCGCTTACACATGAACTGGGCCGCATTTGGGCCACAATTAACAGTAGACAGGGTCAAAAATGGGCATCACAGGCATAGGTAAACCATTGAAAACACATAAGGGCGCATGTTGAAATCACCTACGAAGCAAGGGGTCGGAGTCCGAATCTCTCCGGGCGTACCAAGCTTTCCAAAATCAACTGCTTGGGTACGTTACGCGGGCTCTCCTCCTGGCGCAATCCTAATTAATCTGCACCTGAAAAGGACTGGGGATCATGGAATCCTCACGCGCTGTTTTAGTGCTTCGCCGAAGGAATGGGGTGTAAAATGCCGACGTGCAGAGGTGGACTAACCGGGGTTTGTGGTGGCAAGCAAACAGCATGCGTCCAATTGAGGGCAAATATAGCCTTCGCAGCTGGCAAGACCCCAGCGCAGGACATTTAAGCATTGCATGTGAGCGCTGAAAACTGGAGCGCATGTGAGCCGGCTGGCGGGTAGAAAGAAATATGATTCAGGACTGGAAACAATGGGAAGGCCAAGTCCTCGACGGGATATTCCCCCTTTGCCGGTACCTGGGTGGCTCGGAACACGGTGCTGTGTTTCTTGCGGAGGACTTGGCGCGAGGGCTTCAAAAAGCCGCGATCAAACTCATCCCGCCGGATACTGAGAATGCGGAACCTCAATTCTCCCGGTGGAAAGAGGCCGCGAAACTGGCTCATCCTCACCTGATCCGCATTTTTCAGATGGGACGGTGTCAGCTCGGGAACAGAGACCTTCTCTACCTGGTGATGGACTACGCCGAGGTGAACCTGTCGCAAATTCTTTCACACGGGCCGCTCCCGCCACAGGACACACGCGCCACGCTCAAGGTGATTCTGGACGCCTTGGCCTACCTTCACGGCAAAGGTTTCATTCATGGCCACCTGAAACCCGCCAACATCATGGGTGTCGATGGTCAACTGAAACTCTCCAGTGACGGGATCTGCCCGGTGGGCGAATCGAGTAGCGGTTCGGGGATGCCGGGGGTGTACGACCCTCCCGAGACAACAAGCGGAAAGAACTCGCCGGCTGGGGACGTTTGGTCGCTTGGCGTAACATTGGTTGAGGCCATGACGTTGCGTCCACCCGTGTGGGCGGGGACGGAAGAAGGGGAACCACTACTGCCCCAGGCGCTGCCGGCGCCGTTCCTCGACATCGCGCGCCACTGTCTGTGTCGGGACCCTCAGCGACGGTGGTCCATTGCCGCGATCCTTGCACGGCTGGAACCAGGCTCAGCCGCCTCTCCCTTACCCGTGCCAAAGCCGCAGATCAGTGCCAGTCCGCAAAAGGTGTCCGTGAAGTGGCGGTCCGTTGTTCCGATCACCGTTGTCGGGCTCGCGCTGGCGCTAGTGGTGGCCGCCCCGAGACTGCTGAACCGTCACCGCGCCCAGCCAAAACCAAGCCAAAGTCCGGTGACGGGTTCAACGGGGCCGCCCAGGCATAATCGTAGCGAGGACCAGCAACGTTCCCGTGTCACCCGCACGTTACCTTCCTCCGTTCGATTTGGGGCGGAGGCGAAAACAACCACCAGCGGCAGTCTCCAGAGGGGGGTCCGCCAGCAAGTTTTGCCCGACGTTCCCCAGAGCGCGCTCGACACCATTCGAGGCACGGTGCGAGTCAGCGTGAAAGTCGAAGTTGATCCGTCGGGAAGCGTGGCGCAAGCGAGGCTCGATTCTCCCGGGCCAAGCCGGTATTTCGCCAATCTCGCTTTGGAAGCCGCGCGAAAATGGAAATTCCGGCCTGTGGAAGTTGACGGGCGGCGCGTCTCGAGTGAATGGATCCTGCAGTTTATGTTTGAGAGGACCGCAACTGAGGCCGTTCCGGTGCAAGCCGGACCTTAGCTGCGTGACGACATGGCAGGGCAACGTGGATGGGAAAAGTGTCGCAGCGATCGGTCAAAAGACCGGAAGATTTGAGCCTTGGAATTCTCACGCAAAAAAAACTGACCGGCAGGTAGCACGGTGAAGTGTGGCCGGCTCTAAACCGGAGCGATGGTTGCATTCCTTGTCAGTCAGGCGTAAATTTCAGAGTCGGCAAAAGTTAATAATACAAATTCTGGTTAAGATCGGGACTTGAACCGATGCGAATCCGCCAGAGCGTCATGAATTCCGGAGTGCGCCCCCTGCGTACTGGGCCGCCCAAAGGAAACACAACGTTCAGACCTAAATCACACCCCGAGGTGTAAGTTGACGAAGAATCGAATTGTTACCCGTATGATTTGGCTGGCACTCTTAACAATTGCCTGTGGGTTCACCGTTTTCGCTCCCATGCCGCGTTACTTAGC
>JAJYJL010000788.1 GCA_021789565.1 Acidobacteriota bacterium | reverse complement strand
CTGTCCCTCCAAAGTAGCTTGCCACCAGAACGAATTTGCCGGAGGGGTGAATACTCAGATGAGTCGGGTTTGCCCCCTCGGAACTCACGGTGTTCAGCAGCGTCAAATGCCCGCTTGGCCGCTCGATTCTGTAGGTGCTCACCGAGCCGGAATGCCTGCCCTTGTAGGTCGCGGTCCAGTTCACACAATACATGTACCTGCCCGGCGAATCATAGGCCATGAAGGACGGATTGCTATTTTTCTTTATCACCTCGCGCTGGATGAGAGCCCCCGAGGAAGGATTCAATTCAAATATGTAAATGCCCTGCCCGCGGCCGATCATGCCGTCCGGACCTTGCGGTTGGGTATAGCTTCCGACGTAAGCCAGAATGGTTTGGCGGGCTGGATCGGACTGCCCTGCGAGCGCCCCCGCGAAGGGCTGCGCGCTCGCTCCCAACGCTGCGGCGTTTTTCAGAAAGTTGCGCCGCGAAGTCCTTCCCAACGAGGGCCAATCCATGCCACGTTGCGACATACGAACCCTCCTCAGGCCTCTTATGTAAATATCGTGAATCCTGGAGCCGGATTATGAGCTGATTCCAGGCGGAAAACAAGATTACGATGGACCACCCGGAGGAGGAACGGGGTTTGATCGTTGTTACAGGCCACGCATGGTTGCCGTACTGGCCATTATTCGAAGTAGTCAGCAGTACAGTTTTTCTATCGCACAATAGCCGTCGGCAACCAGCGAGAAGGCCGCCCTTAGTCAAGCAAAGGTCTACGAATCGCTGAAGTCGATCATTCTTGGTTTGAGGCGGAAGCCTTTTGTGGAAACGGCGATGTAACTGAGACCGACGGCAAACCAGATGCCGCCCACAATTTTAGCGAGGTTGTTCAGATTCCACCAGATCATAGCGCAGAAGACGAAACCGGCCAGCGGCAGGAGGGCATCTCCCAGAATGCGCCTGCGCCCTTTGCCGCGCAGGACAATGCAGAAGTGCCAGAAGGTGGAGAGGTTCACTCCCATAAAAGCGAGAAACGCGCCGAAATTCAGAAGTTCGGCCGCGTGTTCATAGGCATTGCCAACGTAATTCAGCGTAACAGCACCCACAAAAGCTACCACCCCAATCAGAAGAATGTTGTAGGTGGGCGTGTTGGTTTCGGGGTGCAGGTGGCCAAAAAATTTTCGCGGCAAGACGCCGTCACGTCCCATCCCGAAGAGCAGGCGGGCCGCGCCAAGGCCTCCCGTCAGGCCACTGCCGAGTGCAGCAAGAACCAGGATTGCGCCCATTGCCTGAAACAGTGGCATGCCCCCCACCCGCCGGCAGACGTCCATGAAAGCAGTTTCGAGATTCGGAAAGGTGTGCCAGTTGGGCCAGACACGCTGCCCCAGATAAACTTCAACGCCGGCAAAGATACCCGTGAAAAGGCAGACCAGCACTGTAGCCAGCAGAACATTGCGCTTGGGGTTTTCAACGTCCTCGGAAAGCGTCGTAATGCCGTCGAAGCCAATATAGGTGAGCGCGGCGAAAGACGTTGCCATCCAGATCTGGTGGCCGTTAAAGGTGTGCGGGTCATAGAAAGGCTGCGTTGAAAAGAGTCCGGCCCAACCATCGCCATGGAAAAGGTACTCGACTGCAAGATAGAGAAATACGGCAATCACCACGCACATGCATATCAAAAGGACTTTGTTCGTGCGCGCGGAAGTTTTGACGCCTCGCAAGTTCAGCGCTGTCATAAAGGCCACCACAAGAAACGCGGCCACGGCGTAGGGCATCTGCGGAAGATAGCGGCTGTGGATGGCCACGGCAATCCAGATGGAGTTCAGCAGCGGCTGCAGAATGTAATCGAGCAGCATGGCCCACCCGACGAGGAAGCCGAGATGCGGGCTCAGGGACTTGCCAACATAGGTGTAGGCTGACCCCGCTGATGGGTAGACGGCGGCCATACGGCCGTAGCTGAACGCGGTGATCATCATGGCGAACATGGCTATCAGGATGGTGGTGACGGTGTGGCCGTTCGAGAGCTTCTGCGCCACCCCAAAAAGCGGGATCGGAGCCGTAGGTTGGATGAGGACAAGCCCGTAGAAAACCAGGTCCCAGAGTGTCAGAACTCTTCGCAGCCGCAACTGGCCTGCATCGTTTGTCGTGGACATATTCTTAGGTGGAAGAACACGGCACGCAGGGCCCGAACCAGCGCTGGTCCTGCGTTCTGCCTCTTCTTCCGGATCCCACGAGACAGCCCACCCGCAAATTCCAGGCGGCCCTGCTCAGCGGAATCCTTTTCTCCTTTCCAGTCGGTCTACTTCTCCTCTCTGAACAGGCCCCATCTAGAAAGTCAGAGATGGTTGGTGAGAAGTTTCTCAGCGACCGTGACCGCCGCTCCCACGGCGCCCGCCTCTCCGCCGAGACGTGAAACGGTGACTCTCAGGTTCCTGACTGAACGGTGAAACGTGCGGCTGCGGAGTGAGGCGAACAGCGGTTTTAGGATAAGGGCTCTCGCAGCTCGTGGCACTTCACCTCCTAATACGATGGCTTCAGGATTCAGCAGATTAACAATAGTGGCCACGCCGGTGCCCAGATGTAATCCAGCTTCCCACAGTACCGTATGGGCAAACTGGTCACGATTTCTCGCGGCTTCGATAATAGCCTCGATAGAAAGCTCGTCGGTTTGACATCCAACTGTCCCAGCCAGACTGGAATGGACGCCCTGCTGAAGCCCGTTCTTGATCCGGTTAATAATGGCCCAGCCGGAAGCGTAAACTTCCAGACAACCGCGGTTCCCGCAGGAGCAGAGTTCGCCTCGCTCATCGATTGTGGTATGCCCGAGTTCGCCGGCCAGATCTCCGGATCCGAGATAGATCTGGTCGTGGATATAGATTGCTGCCCCGATACCCATTGAAACCACGACATAGACGAAATTCGTCCACCCCTTCGCCTGCCCGAATTTCTTTTCAGCCAGCGCCATGGTCCGGACGCTATCTTCGACGATAACAGGAAGGGGGTAGTTGGCCTGGATTCTTCGTTTCAGCGGAACGTTAGTCCACCCCGGGACCTTGGGCCAGAAAAGCACGTTGCCGGAATGACGATCGATAACGCCTGATATGGCAATACCGATGCCCTTAACCAGAGGATCCGCTTCGAGCGCAACCTCCAACTCGCGGTTGATTAAATCAAAGACGTGCTGCTCTCCCTTCCAGATTTCCGTAGGCAACTTCTTATAGTGCAGAACCTTACCAGAAAGGTCTATTACCACAATCCGCGTGTTGGCCCGCCCGATCCGGATGCCAGCGATATGGGCGAGGTCAGGAACTACATGCAACAGTACCCGTCGCCGCCCGGCCCGGGAAGGAGACCGTGCGCCTTCTTCCACCAGGCCCCGGCGTCGTAATTCGGCCACAAGCGTGCCGATATAACTGGGAGCAAACCCGATTTTTTCTGCCAAGCCTTTTCGCGAAGTATCCCTTTGGGAATAAATCGCTTCCAAAACGCCAAGCAGATCAATTCTTTTCATTTAAGCTTCAGCCGCCGACTGGCAAGGCAACGCCTCCTTGCCATGGACCGCGATATTATAGCTGAAACCGCTCTCGAGCGGTCCAATGGAACGCAGGTCCCTTTATGCGGAATCCCGCATGGCAGGATATCTGATAAGTTCCGCAAGAGTACAAGACCTCAAATACTGGATTCACGCAAGCCTTGCAGCTAGATCCAGGCATTATGCTTAAAGAGTAGGAATGTTACCATAAGAGCAATTGTTGTAATCGACTTACTTCTTAGCAGAACAAATCGGGTTGACACGGCGCTGCGCAGCGTTGTATAACCGTGGCCTATCTCTCACAGCATGGCCCCAGGAGGAAAGATCAGCGAGGACGCGCATCACTTGCCCTTCGCACCAAACTCACACGGCGCCCACGAATTGCCGGCATTTACGCCCAGAATACGTAGCGTCGTAACATTTTTCTCCTGTGGACCAGCTGTTTTAAAGGATTGGCATGCTGAAAAATGCTTTGACGAAACGGTTGTCCCGCACCTTTGCGTGTGATCCTGGGGCTGGCAAACAGCATTTTGGGCGTCGGGTACGCATGCACGTACTGATGGGAATTCTCCTGTTCCTCGTTGGAGTTTTTACGACAGGCGGCTTACGGCCGTCTGCGCAGACTTCGTCGGGAGTCCCGATTTACCTCGATCCGAAACAACCAATCGAGCGGCGCGTGGATGACCTGATGAGCCGGATGACACTTAAGGAAAAAGTCGGGCAACTCAATCTGCCCTGCGTTTACGTGGACGAACTCGGCAAGACCATTCCGGAAAAGAAGATTGCCTGCAGGAGGTTTGCAGCCGGCACTTATACCAATGAGATCGGCCCCGGCTGCGGTTTCTTCACGCTGGCCGATACGATCCTGCACAAGGGCGTCAAGGAGCAGGTTGAATATTTTAATGATCTACAGAAGATCGCGCTCACCCAGACGCGTTTGAAGATACCAGTGATGGAAGATGAGGAAGGGACACATGGCGGCATGTTTTCCGGCGCGACTGTCTTTCCTGAGGGACTCGCCATCGGCAGCACATTTGATATGCCTTTGGTGAAATCGATCTATTCAGCAGCGGCCCAGGAGTCCAGAGCTGTGGGAATTCACATTCTGTCTACGCTGGTGTTGGAGCTTGACCGCGATCCCAGAATGGGCCGCAACGAGGAAGCATACACCGAGGATCCCTATCTCTACTCCCGCATCGCGGAAAACATTGTGCGCGGTGCGCAGGGCTCAAATATCGATGCGCCCGACAAGGTCGTTGCGCTGATGACGGATTTCCCCACGCAGAGTGAGCCCGCCAGCGGGCTCGAGCGCGGCGCTATTGAACTTTCTGAGCGGGCGCTGCGCGAGAACTATCTGTTACCTTGGAT
>JAJYJL010000787.1 GCA_021789565.1 Acidobacteriota bacterium | reverse complement strand
ACAGGGTGGTACACGGCCAGGCATATCATCGAGTTACCCAGGAAGTCGAAAAGATGATCCTTTCGGTCCCGCGACTTGGACCACGCCTGCTGAAACTCTCCAAGGACCTGGTCGAATCCGCAAAGGCCGCGCTGATTCCCGGCTTGGTTTTTGAGGAACTCGGTTTTGACTACGTGGGCCCGATCAGCGGCCACAACATGGAAGAGCTATTGACCGTCCTCACGCGGGTGAAAGATAATCTCAAGCCCACTCTGCTTCACGTGGTCACGCAGAAAGGCAAGGGCTACCCGCTTGCTGAAAAGCTGCCCGTGAAATTCCACGGCGTAACCCAGTTTGATGTTGCCACCGGAGCGTTTCGCAAGGCTCCGGCAAAGGCCCCCAGTTACACTTCCGTATTTGGCAGCGCCATGTGCGAACTTGCGGAGAAAGACAAGCGTATCGTGGCCATTACGGCCGCCATGTCTGAGGGGACAGGGCTGGTTGAATTTTCCCAACGCTTTCCCGACCGCTTTTTTGACGTTGGCATTGCCGAACAGCATGCCGTGACCTTCGCCTGTGGACTCGCCTGCGAAGGCCTCCGCCCGATGGTCGCCATCTATTCAACGTTCCTTCAGCGGGCTTACGACCAGGTTTTCCATGACGCGGCGCTGATGCGGTTGCCGGTCGCCTTTGCGCTTGACCGCTCAGGAATTGTGGGTGCCGACGGCCCCACTCATAACGGGCTGTACGATCTGGCTTATCTCTCGGCGGTCCCCGGAATGGTAATCATGGCGCCCAAAGACGAGAACGAATTGCGCCACATGCTGGCCACGTCACTCAGCGTGAACGGCCCGGCAGCCGTCCGCTATCCCCGTGGCAACGGGTTCGGCGTAACGATTGACCCTGAATTCAAGCGGCTGGAAATCGGTAAAGGCGAGATTCTTCGCGAAGGGAACGACATTGCCATTCTGGCGCTCGGCAGCATGGTTTACCCGGCGCTGGAATCGGCCGAGCGCCTTGCAGCTGCTGGGATCCACGCCACGGTGATCAACGCGCGCTTCATGAAGCCGCTCGATCAGGACCTGATCTGTTGCCTGGCGTCAGAAAAACAGTTCCTGGTAACAATCGAAGAGGGTACAGAATGCGGGGGGTTCGGCTCCGCGGTCACTGCTCTGCTCCAGGACCGGCGCATTCCCGCCAGCGTGGTCCGCATTGCTGTTCCTGACCGAATCATCCCCCACGGCGCGCCAAACCTGCTCCACGCCAAGTATGGGCTGGACGCTGACGGAATCGTGGAAAAGATTCAGAGCTTCGTCAACAAGGCGCCGGCCGTCCGCAAACTCAGTTTGTGAGTGCTGCCGAGCCTGACTTCAGACATGAGTCCGTAGCCGATTGGCGAATGGTCGCCTCCCGATTGTGCTCAAAAACGCTGCAAAGGAGTTGTTTCGGGCATGAAAACCGGAAACTGAATTCGATCCAAAGCTAAAGCTTTCCGCTTTGAATCTCTCCGGCAACCTCGGCGAGTTTCTCGACGATAACGGCAAGGATTTTTTCGCCTTTTTCTCTGGAGGCCTTCCTCGGATCTCCAATCCCACCGTGGCGCGACAGCTCCTTAAAGGACTTGGCGACTGAGACCTTTCCCGGCGCAAACAAGTCGCTGCCTTCAAACTTTGAAGGGTTCTCCGGCCCGTCGGGATCGATCAAATCTTTCCGCACAAGCTCCGGTCTTGCCGCCAACATGACCGACGTTTCAAGCTCGCCGGAGTGGCCCATTCCGCCGATGGGCGTTTCGCGAATGGCTTGAATCTCCTCGGTGATCAGATGCCAATATGTCACCCCGACGACCTTGATAGTGGGACCAAGTTTGTGCCGCAGTTTTTCAGCCATCAGAGAAACTTTGTTGGTGTTGCCTCCGTGACTGTTGAGCAGAATAAAGTTTCTGAACCCGTGCTCGGCCATGCTGGAGACAAGCTGTTCGCCGACCTCGATGAAGGTGTCAATCTCCGTCGTCAGCGAGCCCGCAAAATCCATGTGGTGGCGCGAGCACCCCAGCCACGTCATGGGAAGCAGAAGAACCTGGCCGGGAATCGCCTGTTCCAGGCGTCGGGCAATTGTCTCCCCGATAATCGAGTCCGTCCCGAGCGGCAGGTGAAGGCTGTGCTGCTCGACAGAGCCAAAAGGGATGACGACAACCATGCCCCGATCAAGGTTCGCTACCTGCGGTGAGGTAAGTTCGTAGAGAAGCATGAGGTTAGATTAACACGCCTGGGGTCTGACAAGACCGCATGAGAAGGAGCTCTGCAGCAAGACATCCAGCCCGTCTTTCGCCCAGGCACGGCCACTTTGCTGAAACCGCCAAGCGATATTTCTGCAGCGCATCGAGGTCCGGGAAAATGCCAGACCCCGGTTTTACAAGAAACCTGCCTTTGACCTTTTCAATTGCCGATAGTCGCACGATGCGTCAACGCCTACTGCTCAACTGGACCCACATTCCGGCATCAACGGGAATTTCGGCGCCTGTAATCATCCTTCCCTCGTCACTGGCCAGGAAGGCAACCAGGTTCCCAATGTCCTCCGGCTGTATCAAATTCGGCAGTGCCTGTTCGGAGTGGACGAAGTCTTCCAGGTAAGCTTCCACGTCGTCGGAAATCCTGGCCACAATCTCGCGGGTCTGTTTGCCATCCACAAGACCGGGCGAAACGGTGTTCGCCCGAATGCCGTCAGGACCGTATTGCACGGCAATACCACGAGTTAATCCGGCCACCCCGGCTTTCATGGCCGCGTAAATTCCGAATTGTGGAAGTGTTGCGCGGCTGTGCACGGAAGCGATGTTGATAATCGAGCCCTGCTTCTGCCGCCGCATGTGCGGGATGGCATATTTGCAACACAGCCATACTCCCCTCAAGTCGATTGCAGCCAGCCGGTCAAACTCATCCTCGTTGGCTTCAGCAACAGGACGGATCAGGCCAATGCCCGCGTTATTCACCAGGATATCCAGGCTATGCTTTTCCTCGACAACCATTTCAACGGCCTGGCGAACGTTGTCCGAGCGGCTGATGTCCGCAAGGACGACAGTTGCGCTGCCACCCTCGCCTTCTATCTGGCGGCACACTTCTTCGGCAGCCTCGACGTCGATTTCAAAAATGACGACGTGTGCACCCTGCCTGGCAAGAACCCGGGATATACCATGCCCGATCCCGGAACCGCCTCCGCCGGTGACAACTGCAACTTTTCCGTCGAGTTGGCCCATGAATACTTACCTTTGTTATGAAGCAGTCAGAGTAATCCCTTTCGGATGGAAATTCCAGTGCGAAGACGGCGGCGCCTTGCGGCCTTAATGTACCGTACGTCCAGATTGTTCCACCTCACCTGAACATCACCTGGAGGAAGAAGCTGGCTTGGGCGCTGGTGGAAAAGGATTCGGACTGAGTAAGAATGATGGCGTCCCCGGCGGGATTCGAACCCGCGTTACCGCCGTGAAAGGGCGATGTCCTAGGCCGGGCTAGACGACGGGGACCTCGGCTCTGCAAATCCGGCGGGCATTAGTATGCCCTCTTCTCGGAGGGGAATGCAAGCTGGCAACCCGAAGGAATCCCCGATGATCTGCAGAATCTACTATGCTAGCAACTGCGCTGGAGAACTGTCAATCGCTGCTTCCGCCTGCTTCGAACAAAAAGCTTGACTGCTCAGGAACTCCAATGCCAGGGGACGGCGCAGCAATCGCTTCCAGCATGGGATATTCGTTGATTAATGAGGGAGGGATCGCCACCGGCTGCCCCCGAATGATGCTGATCAATTGCAGGGCATTGGCGACAGCTTTGCCGCGAAAATGGTTGTTGGTGATGACGTAGGTTGTCTCGGTGGCCGCGGCAACATACCTGATGCGATCGGCCCAACCTTCCAGTTCGCTTGAACTGTAGAGGTAGTCGTAACGTTCTTCCGGGTGGTCACCGGAGGTAAACCAGTGCTCGTAATTCCGGCCATGAAGACGGACGTAACCGATGGGCGAAGTTGAGCATTCGCTCGGCCGGATGGATTGCCCGATAACGGGCTGATCGATATTGCAGAATCCAACACCCAGGTCGTGGAGCATCTGATAGGTTTCCGGTTTGTTCCACGACTCGTGCCGAACCTCAAGAACCAGCGGAAATTCCATGAATTGCATCACCACCCCACCGATGTATTCACGGTTTTCCTTGTTGTTCTTGAAGGACCACGGGAACTGCATTAGAAGCGCACCCAGAAGTCCCGCCTCGAAAAGCGGCCTGATGCCTTCCTTGAACACTCTCTCATCCTGCTGGCTAGCCGTCCGTTCGTGGGTAAACCGCTGCCATAACTTGACCGTGAACCGGAAATTCGGGTTGTGCTGCACACGGTGCACCCAACCCCGCGCAAATTCCGCGCGAGGAGGATGGTAAAACGTGGTGTTGATTTCAATCGTGTCAAAAAAACCAGCCAGGTATTCAGCCTCATGAAAGCCGTGCGGCCGGTGAGCCGGATACACAATCCAGTTCCAGTCCTCATATGACCAGCCGGCGGGGCCGAACCGGATTGTGGGGGCCGCGGAGCGCATATTCGCCTTTTCTTTGCCTTCCAGGTTATTATAACTCTGAATCCGGGGAAACTCTTGGGGAATTAAGGAAAGAGAACCGGCAGAGATTTGCTGGCGAGCCACTTCCTGGCGTCAGATCGGCGCAATTCTGGGCACGCGACCCAAGGAACGCCCCGATGTGGAACTAAATCCAAGAACTTAAGTCAATTTGATCGAGCGAGGTAGGAACCGTTGGAGGTATCGATTCGGATGACTTCACCTTCGTCGATAAACGGTGGAACCTGGACCACCAGGCCCGTCTCCATCTTTGCAGCCTTGGTAACGTTGGTGGCGGAGGCGCCCTTGATGCCG
>JAJYJL010000786.1 GCA_021789565.1 Acidobacteriota bacterium | reverse complement strand
CGTAGATTTTGAGCAATTCCTCTTTTGACTGTGTGATAAACATTTTCTTTCCAGTTCGCTCCCACAGCCGTTGCCCGTCAATTCCTTTCAGCATCACTGGAAAACGGGCCCTTTCCAGAAAGACCAGCACATCCTGGCGCGATTGAGGGAAAACTGCGTCGGGGGTGGGAACATTGTGCCTGCGGGCGAGGTGGAACATTTCCCGCTTGCTGGCCAGCGCATCCACCAGCCCGGCCGGTTGCTGCTGAAACAGGAAATCCTCGCCGAGCCTCCGGGAATGGTCTGCAACAAAACGGGCCGTCCCGTCTGTGGTCGGAATCAGGATGCAGGGGTTGCCGATCTTCCGGCGCACGCCGGCCATGTACTCGATCGACTCTTCAGCGGGCCGGTGCTCAATGTCCCACAGGAACTTTCCCCGGCAATATCGCGACCGGAATGCAGGCGCCCAGGGATTTGGATCGACGTTGTAAACAGGCACTCCAAGCCTGCCCAGGCTTCGCATAATGTTCAAGCCGCCATGGCTGTCGGACTTAAGTACGACGACTGGCGTGGTATTGTCTCGGATTCTTAGCATACAGTTTGTGTCCGCGCGCGCGCGCTCATTACGGAACCGGGTGCCACCGCAAAGCGGGTTTCGTAATCGGGCAAAGCTACCACCTCGCCGTTTCGCATCTCGTAGGCGCCGCGCAGGTCGTTGATATGTGCGAGGATGAATTCCAGGTCTTTGGTCTGGCCGCTTCGCCTGAGGTATTCGGCGCTCTTGCCGCATAGAGCGGCTTCCGGAGGTTCCGCCGCCCATCGCTTGATCATGTCAAAAGTCAGCTCATCAGCGGGGGCGTAACCCATCTCGGCAAGGTCTCTGGCTATCCAGGCGCAGCACATCTGATCTTCCTCCCGAAACTCGCCGCGGCTTCCTGCGCCAATCACCGCAACCCGAGGAAGCAGGCCTGCAAGATGCCGGGCCACGAAGCCATAGTTTCGAAAGCAGGCCAGATGGACGGTGTCGCATCTTTTCGCCTGGTGGATAAGGCTCGTTCCCGACGAAGAAAGAAGAATGACGGGCCGCCCGGTGATGTCCAGCATGGCAAGCTCAGATGGACTATTGTTCAGGTCAAACCCCGGCGCAAGGACGCCGGCAATTTCACCGGCGAGCAAGGGATCTTTCAGCCTGGCTTTCAGTTGAAAGGCTGCGTCCACCGAGGGTACGGGGAGACATCGGCCCCCTTTTGCTGCTACGGTAACAGCCGACGTGGTGGCGCGGATTACATCAACAGCCACAACCGCGTAACCTTTGCGGTATTTGCGGGCGCTTTCAGGAAAGCAGTCGATGACGACTTGTTTTTGCATTAGATTTTCCAGGACTCCTCTCGGGCAATGGTAAGGTCCGAACGGGGCGGAGCTTTTCTTCGGCAAAAGCATCCGAGTGCAGGCCCCGGCGATAAATCTCCACTCGCAATACTTCTTCCAGGCGCACATTGCAGAGGTGGACTTCACGGCCAAAATGGTTCATCAGAGCAAACTGGCTGGGCTTGTTGGGCGCTTCAAACATTACCTGTTTGAGGCCGAACGCTGCGGCAAAACGATCTGCGGCCCGTGCGTTAAAATTTCCGGCCTCGTCAAACAGACCCACGCCACAAGCGCTCTCTCTCGCTTCCACAACAAGCTGGAGGGCCCCGTTGTCAAGCCATCGCTGGCCCTGTTCAATCAATTCATCGATATTGTTTTCTGCAAACGGGCCGGTGTGCTTTTTCCCCAGTTCGAACTGAACATCGAGACCCCTTAAGGCAGCCATCCGGATGACCTCACGAGGGGGGAGCCTCATTTCAGTAAAACCTTCGCCGCACTCGATCCGGCTGACTCCAATGTCTGCGCACAGATCCAGGTATTCGGGAAGCGCGTCCTGTGCAACGGCCACTTCAAACGGCCCACCACCCGTCACGGTCGGCACCTTGTAGCGTTTGGCGGCAGCGATCTTTTGCCGCGTGGCGCTCTCCCGGGCCACCATCCAGCAGGCCATGGAAATCTTGAGAATCGAGAACAGATGAGCGCTCTGTTCCAGATGGCTGCCGAGCGTCACAGGGTCGTACCCAGGGTCAAAGGGGCTGGTCAACCGCGAGAGAGTAGGGACGCCAATAAGCCTGAGATAATCCGAGGTATGGGCCCTCTCAGGGGGAGCCATTTCCCTTACTTTTCGTATTTGCATGGGGTTCACTCTTGTATTGATGTTGTAAGCCGGGAGGAGTCAAGGCTTCTGTGCCAGAACAACATACACAGCGCCCGTGGATCGAATGACAGGAAACTGGCGGTCCGCCAGGGATTGGAATTTCTGTTGCACTTTAACGCCAACCGGGTCGGACAGCAGCTTCCGCTTAAACATGGTGAAAGGGCCAAACCCCAGAGTCTTTGCCTCCAGCTTGCGAAGTCCGGCTTGGCTGATCAACGCATTGATCCGCCTTATCGAATATCGGTACTGGCGCGGCCTTGAAGGGCTCCAGATGTTGAATCTTTCCAGCACTCCAGTGATTTGCCACCGCATTGGACGAAGTCCTGGGAAGCAAAGGGGATCAAGAACATGATGCAATGACCAATTGTTGGTGGCCGTCATGATGAGATAGCCGCCCGGCCTGGTGACCCGGAGCATTTCCAACATTGCTTTTTCAGGGCTATCCAGCCAGGGGAACACTCCCACGGCCATGACCAGCGCGAACTGCCCGGAGGGGAATCCGAGCTGGCAGATATCGGCCGAACTTATCTCGACGTTGGCGCTGAGGCCAGCCTCAACCACTGCGTGGCGTGTATGCTCAAGCATGCCCGCAACTGTGTCTACGGCGTTGACCCGGAAACCTCTTCTTGCCAGGGGAACAGTGATTGGACCCGCGCCACAGCCCGCTTCCAGAACGCGCGACCCAACCGGCAGTCGGAGTTTGTCGATCATCGACAGCACCGCAGACCGCCGCTCCCGATAAATGGAGGCGCTCAGGGTGTTCGCCTGGTAAACGTCTCTCCAGTAGGAAGAACGGTCCTGGAAGAACGCGTCCACCGTTCGCTGGTATTGACCTGTAGCTCGCTCGACTGACTTGAGGCCCGGCGAGTCCGTTACAGGTGCGTTTCCATAGCTTCCGGTCCAGCCCCGATCCTGTTCAACTGTTTGCTGCAAAAGTAAGCCTTTCCTTCCATTTGTCACGAATGTCGTTGGGTGCGGCGCTTCGTGGCAATCAAGCTGCGCCGGAACCTTTCAGGACGGCGGGAATGGTTCCAGCAAGGATCTTGAGGTCAAGCCACAACGACCACTCGTCGATATATTGCATATCCAATTCCATCCATCTTTCAAACGGGACGGAACTGCGGCCGTTGACCTGCCAGAGACATGTGATGCCCGGCCGGACGCTGAACCGACGGCGATGCCAGTCCTGTTCAAACCCCTGGCAGTCGCGGATCGGCAAAGGTCTGGGTCCCACCAGGCTCATATCACCTTTCAGGACGTTAAACAATTGGGGCAGTTCGTCGATGCTGGTGCACCTCAGGAACCTGCCAACAGGCGTGAGGCGGGGGTCGTTCCTCATTTTGAAGACCGGGCCGCTGACCTCGTTCATCTTTTCCAGTTCGGCCATGCGTTTTTCAGCGTCGGGCACCATCGTGCGAAACTTGCAGATCCAGAATTGACGTTTGTTGAGCCCCACTCTTCTCTGGCGGAAAAGGACGGGTCCGGGTGAGGTGAGCTTGATCACCAATGCAGTCAGCAGGAGCAGGGGCGAGAGAACCAGCAGCAGCACCGACGAAAGCACAATATCTAAACCCCGCTTCACAAACACCGGCCAGCCATCCAGCGGGCCTGTGGAGAGGGTCAGCAATGAATCGCCTGCCATCTCCTCGGCGGTAGAGCGCGCTTTTTGCAAATCGAAAATCCTGGGAAGAAAGCGCATGACGATTCCCTGTTCTTCGCACAGGCCGGCAATTTCCGCAGCCTGGACGTAAAAGGACCTGAGGGGCAGGGCGATGACAATTTCATCAACAACGGAGTTTCGGACGAATTCTGCAATCCCATTGAGATCGCAAACCAGGCGCTTGCCGGTCCCTTCAAGGGTCTTGAGCCCCGGCCATTGCTGGTCCGCGAAGCCGATGACCCGGAAGCCGAGTTCGGCCTTGGATTCGATTCGCCTGGCAAATTGAACCGCCCGGGGATTGGTCCCCACAATGAGCACGTGGCGAAGGTTGCGTCCCCGCTTGCGGACGTAATTGAGCAAGAAGCGGATGGCCAGGCGGCTTGAAATGATCGTTGCACTGCTGGCTCCCCACAGTATTGCGAGAAACGGCGCGTCCACCAATCCGATGTGGTACAGCAGAGTGGCTGCCGCCACAGCGAAGGCGCAGAGCGAAGTCGCCTTCAGCGTGTCGATGATCTCGGACTCGCGCGGGACCAGCCGTTGAGATCCATAAAGGCTGAAGGATGCGAAAATGATGTGCCAGACGCAGAGCAGACCCACGAAGACGACAAAATTCTGTACCTTGACTCGCATCGAGAAGAACTCTGAAACAGAGAGTCCGCTTCTGTAGAGGACGGGCACAGCCGCCAGCGAGAAGGAGGCGACCATGACCATGAGATCAAAGATTTTGAGAAGCCCCAGGAGGGCTCGCCTGCGTGCATTGCTCATGGTGAATATCCTTCCTTGTTGCCGATAGGTTCTTGAGGGTCGCGGGCCGATATTCGGGCTTACGCTCGGTGGCACTTTGAGGGATGCAATCTCCCGGCCGGCAAGTGCGGTGACCGGAGACGGTATGTTTCAGAAACGGCAGCCTGCTTTGCGGTCAGTTGTTTTGTGCCAGCCGCTCGTCATAGTTGAGGAATTGCGTGCTTCCCGCGGGCCAGGAGTGTTCCAGGCAGCGGT
>JAJYJL010000785.1 GCA_021789565.1 Acidobacteriota bacterium | reverse complement strand
GCCCTTTTTTGTTGCTTTGTTTTGTGCAATCGCAGCGACTTAGAACTCCAGGCGGAGCGAGAGCTGCAGCACGCGAGCGCCGCTGTTCAGGTTGCCTGGGGGCGAAACCGTATTGCTGATGGCTCCGAAGCCAGGCCCCTGGAGGATATCCATCTGGTCCAAGCCGTTGTAACCATTGTTGACCGGCAATCCGAAGTTCGGATGGTTCAGCGCGTTGAAGGCATCGGCGCGGAACTTCAGGTTGACAGCTTCGTAGAGTGGGAACATCTTCTGGAGTCCCATATCCAGATTGAAAAAGCCCGGCCCGGTCATCTGGTTGCGCGGTCCGATCTGGAAGCCGAGTGGTCCCTCGAACGATGCGGCCGCAGTGCTAGCGTCCTTGAAGTCGCTCACACCGCCTCCGGGCAGCTTGGTTATGTGGTTCGCGATCACCGAGGGGTCGGACCCGATAAAGATTGCCGGGGCATCGTTGGAGTAGCTGGCGACGAATGCCAGGGAGGAGGTGCTCCACGGCAAGCCGGTGTGATATTCAGCGATACCGCTGAGATCCCAGTTTCCGATCAGTTCGTCGGTCCAGTGCGGAACGCTGGCAGCGAACATGCGGCCCCTGCCGAACGGCAACTGGTAGGTCACATCGGTGGTGACCAGGTGTCTGATATCGAAGTCGGAGCGGGCGCGGCACTCGCGAGGCCGCATGACATCGCAGATCAGGCCGATGCCGCTGCCGATTCCGGTATCACCCATTGAGTTGGCAAAGAACGAAATGTTGTCGATCGAGTGCGACCACGTGTAGTTGAAGTCGAATTGGAGGCCATTCGAGAGGTTCTTCGACAGTGTAAGGAGCAGTCCATCGTAGTTTGAGAAGCCAACATTGGTATAGAACGTGTTCTCAGAGAACTGAGTCGCCATACCTACGTTCTGCGGGATACTCGAGGAGATCGCCTGAGTAAAGTCGGCGAAATCGCCACGCTGGAGAAGGACGTTGAGGGCGCTGTAGAGAATCTGGGTTGCCGTCTTGGTGGAACTGGCGGTGATTCCCAGACCCGGGCCGGCAAGATCCTCAAACCAGGGCTCCGCAGCGACACTCGTGGTCGGCACATGCTGCCGTGCCTCTTTCACGAGGTCTGTGAAAGCCTGCGAGTACAGCTGGCCAGAGTTCACATCCGCGAAGTCGAGGATCTGCTCGGCGTCTGCCTGTCCGAGCAGGCGGCGTCCCAGGCGGTTGACAAAGGTCATCTTCAGGACCATGTTCCAGGGCAATTGACGCTGCAAGCCGAGGTCGAAGACAAGGTTGTACGGCGTCTTGAGCGTAGGATCGATGGTGGCGTTGAAGGCATAACCGTCCTGAAGGCCGCATGGGTAGAACGAGAAGCCGAGATCGGCGCAATAGGAGGCAGAGCTGAAAGGTTGATAGGGCGCCGTAGGCGTGGCCGGAGCACCCATATGGGGCTGATTGGAAAATTCATTATTGGCGTCAAGACGAGGATCGGTCGCAATGGAACCGTAGGGATTGGTCGAGACGCCGTTCTGAACCACCTTGGACTGTTGGAAGAGATAGGAATCGGCGTCCTGAATCTGCTGAACCGCCATAATAATGGTGCGGTCGAAGATGAGGCCCGCGCTGCCATTGATCACCGTCTTGTTGCCGGGGCCGACGTTCAGGTCGAAGCCGACGTGTGGAGCAATGTCTCTGTATTCGGGCTTGTAAATGCCCGGAGCATTGGGGCCATTGCCCTTGCCGCCAAGATAGTAGGGAATGATGGGAACTGCGTCAGGACCGTATTCGCCCAATTGGCTCTGGGTTACGCGCGCGTTCAAGTATTCATCGAACGAGTAGGGCTCGACGCTTTCCAGGCCACGCGTTTCGTACGGCACGGAGAACCACTGGTAGTTGAGGCCGTAATTGATGGTCAGATTGGGCAGTACCTTCCAGGTATCCTGCGCGTAAAGCTGCATCTGGTAGTAGCGGTACATGCGCTGATCGCCGGTCAACTGCTTGAGCGCATTGCCGGTCTTGTCGTAGTTGTACGTGCTGTTCACATTGCCGATGCGGCCGAGGGTGTAAAGGAATGGCTCGTCCCAGAGCGCTGCTTGCGACGGATCGATATCTGCGGGGCGCAGGCTGGGGTTATCAACACCGCTGGCGTTGGTGCCGCAATCGCCGGGGGTGGGGCCGCAGAGGCCGGTGATCTGGCCGCCCAGACCGATTTCGGCCAGATTGAAGTCGGTGACGGTGGTGGTGTGCGCCAGGATGTCCTCGATGGTTCCACCCCATTGCCACGTATGGTTGCCTTTAACCAGGGAGAAGGCATCGCCGAGAATCGGGAGGGGAATGCGAACAGCGCCTGAATCAGGCCAAGTATAAAGGTCGGAGGTCATGGACGTATCCGCGCCATCCGAGAATGTATACGCGGTCGTACCCATCGGGTTATAGTTGTCTGGATTGGCGTTCTTTTGAACGGTTTCGCCGAACCACACGCGATTGGTTTTGTTGGTTCCAATCACCCAGTTGTGGCCGATCACCCAGGCGTAGGAGCGGTCGATGAAGGGATTGGTGGCAGGGTCGCCCGGCCATGCGTTTGGAGCGCTCACCGCTTCCTCGCGCGCGACCGTGAAGCGAGCGAACATCTTCTGGTTGTCGGTCAGGTTGTAATCGACCCTGCCGACAAAGTTCTTCAGGTAGTCGTCGTTCGGGGCGTTGAAGATATAGCCGCCGGAGTTTAGCCCGTCACCGACAGCGTTGTTATTCGAGTGAAACTTGATTCGGGTGGTGACCAAATTGAGCCAGCTGCCGAGTTCTCCAACGCCGGCAGGGTCTATCGCCTTGACCTGAGCAGGCGACATCGATTCGACCGTATCGTTGGTGCCGTTGCCGGCGTAGTAGTTGATGGTGCCGCTGCGGAGGTTGTCGAGAGGAACAATCCTGTTGACAACGGCGTTCTCGATGATACGGGAGTCGTTGTAGTCGAAGAAGAAAAATGCCTTGTTCTTGCCGTTATAGATATGAGGGAGGATGATGGGACCGCCGATGGCGCCACCAAACTGATTCTGGATGAGGTGATTGCGCGGAATCTTAGGAGTCGCATTGTTGCTGAACCAGCTATTGGCCACCAGATCCGGATCGCGGTGGTACTCATTCAAATCGCCGTGGAAGTTATTGGTACCGCTTTTGGTGACCAACTGAAACTGACCGCCGCTGGCCATTCCCGTATCGGCAGTGTTCCCGGCGACACCGGCGTGAAACTGTTCTACGGAGTCGACGGGAGCATGACCGACGATGCCGCCCTCAAAGCCGCTGGAAACGCCGGTATTCGTCTGGTAGGCGTTGCCGGACTGAAAGTCATTCACGTCCAGTCCGTCCAGCGTAACGTAGTTCTGGTCGACACGTGCACCGGCGACGGAGCCGTCTGTGGTGACGCCAGCTTGCAGGGTGAACAGAGCAGTGGGGTCCTGCCGCTGCTGCACGGGAAGATTGTTAATGGACTGGACGGGAATATCGTTGCCGACCGTGGCGTCCGTGGTGTCAAGGGTGACCTGCGCGTCTGAGGCTGAAGCCTGGACTGTTGCGGTGTGCGAACCGACAGACAAGATCGCGTCCTGTGTACGCACGGTGGCTACCGCAAGGTAGATGTCCTTCACTGTCAGTGTGGAAAAGCCCTTTGCTTCGAAGGTGGCTGTGTAGCCCGCACCCGGCTGAAGATTGGTGAAGCGGTACAGACCGACATTATTCGAAGTTTGCTTGTACTTCAGACCTCTGGACGGATTCACAAGGGTTACAACCGTCCCCGGGACAACTGCACCGGACTGGTCAGTTACTGTACCCACCATGCCAGAAGCTGTCTGTGCGTAACAGGCGGGCAACGACGCCAAGAGAAAAATCGCCAAGAGCGCGGCAACAAAAACCGCTGGATGCAACCGGGAAAAACGCATCAGAACTCCTCCACAGGAATCTGCTCTGGAAAAACCCGTAAGGGTCCCTCACAGGGCAGGTTTGGCGCTTCGGAGGCTCGTTGGGGAGGGCAAGTCCGATCTTCGCAAGTTATTGAAAAAACCGTTCGCAAAAACTCTATACATCTAAGAAACCGTTCAGGCGAGTGCAGGCGCGCTGAAATCAGTCTCGTGTTCCGGTGCAATGGTCCCGCCGGCAGCCCGCAGAATGTGACTGGCCAGCACAGAAAGCCTCTTACCCGTGAACAGCGGTATGAATGCACGATTCATGCCATTCTCGAATGAGGCACACGGAAACGAGTAAATAACAGAAAATAAACGAATAATTCATTTAGCTGTCATGTTGGAATCGTTAACAATCTATGGTTTTTCATACAAGATAAAGTTCGCATTCCCAATTTTCGTCACGAATTCCAGATTTAGGGACAGCTTACGGCTCGAGCCTGCGCCGTTGTTCATGCTTTTGCTGTATCCTCCTGTTCATGCAAGTGGCTCTGGCCCATGTGGGCGCCCGGGACGCATCGAGGGATGGATACGAGGCGCTCATCAACAGCTATCTCAAACGCTGCGCTGGATTTATCCGCTGCTCGACCGAGGCCTTCCGCACGGAAGCGGCGCTGCTGGAATGGCTCAACAAGCTGCGAGGACGGACGGAACCCGCAGTCCTGTTTCTGGATCCGCATGGCAAGGCGATGTCCTCGGAGTCGCTGGCGGAGTGGCTTGGCCGGCACCGCGACGCCGGTGTGCAGCATGTGGTCTTCGCCATCGGGCCGGCGGACGGCTGGTCGCGGGAGGCGCTGGCCGAGGGCAGACGCCGGGGTCATCTGCTTTCGCTGGGGCCGATGACGCTGGCACACCAACTGGCGCGCCTCGTCGTTGCCGAACAGATCTACCGCGCCTGTACAATCCTCACAGGGCACCCGTACCACAGGGGGTAGGGAGCAGTGGTCAGTGATTTGGACCGTGCGGCCGATAGGCGAGATCG
>JAJYJL010000784.1 GCA_021789565.1 Acidobacteriota bacterium | reverse complement strand
AGCAGGCATTCGCTGGATGAGGCTATCTCCATGGCACACAGGGCCGAAACGGCCATTTACACTATCGGGAATATTCCATACGGGTTCGCGAATCCCGGCGCCAAGTATCTTGAGCAGATGGCTGATGACACTGGAGGCGCTGCATTCTTCCCTGAGCGGAAGACCCCGGGCACGGATTATCTGACGGGTTATCTCTCGCACGGCCAGTTCGACTCGTTGGAGCAAAACAAGGGACTCGATGCAGAAACAGGCATTTATAACGCCCAGAAGATGATTGCGCTTGCCGACTCACTCGATTCCATACGGCGTGAGTTGACAAACCAATACCTGATTGGATACACCCCAACAGACAACACGCTTGATGGCACCTACCGCAAGATCCGGGTCGTCGCCGAACGCAAGGGTGTTGTTATCCGCTATAAACCCGGGTACTTTGCGACAGGCAGCGACTAGGCAATCCTTGGTGCCCGTGCTGAGGGGACGCCAATTAACAAAACCTGGCCTGGTATCAGCCCCCCATCTTAGTCACCAGATTCTTGTGACATTCACATCTGTCAGATGCCGCTTTGCCGTGCTTCTTATTGACGGCCTTACAAGTCATTCCACGCCCAGAGGATTGGAAGAGTTCGATGATTTGTGGGAGACTAACTCCTGCCGGCCATCGCAGTAGTTTGGACAGAGTTAATGAATGAGAGTCTTGCTTGAGGATGGGTTCTCGGTTGAGAAAGGAACTGGTGTCGGGCGGTATACCCAAAACCTTGCCATTGAACTCGGA
This sequence comes from Acidobacteriota bacterium, assembly GCA_021789565.1. The sequence goes on along the minus strand of JAJYJL010000784.1, from coordinate 4,159 downwards.
AAGCTACCAGATATAGAAATCCTTCCGAACCCCTCCCGCGGAGCTATCGCGAAGATTCGTCCTGCGAGCGCCCGGCGTATCGCTTATGCGGCCTGGCTGGAAACTGGATTTCAGAGGCAGTTATCGAATTTGAACGCCGATCTCGTCCACTTCACAAATTATCTTGTTCCCCGTAACCGCAAATCCAAAGCCAGGTATGTTGTGACAGTCCACGATTTGACGGCCTGGGCTTTGCCCGAGGCTCTCCCTTTGATATACAGAATTTACCTTCGATCTGCCATTTCCCACGCCGTTGAGCTGGCTGATCTCGTCCTGTGCCCATCTAACACCATCAGGAAGGAGGTCATCGAGCGGTTCGGCCTGAAGGAGGAGCACGTCAAGACCGCATGGAACGCAGATTCGTGCCTGCCAAAACTTTCGCTCCAAGTACAGGACGAACTCTTTGCTCAATTCCGCAAGAAACTGGGCCTCCATCGGCACTTCATCCTCTTTGTCGGGACTCTGGAACGGCGCAAGAACGTCTCCACACTGATTGAAGCATTTGCCCGTGTGGCGAGAACTGTGGACCTCCAGATGGTCATAGTGGGCCGACCTGGCTACGGTTTCTCAGAAATTGAGGCGTCGATCCAGCGCCAGCCATGCCGGGACCAGTACATTCTGCCCGGACATGTTAGCGACCAAGAACTTTCCTTGCTCTATACGCTCGCCGATCTTTTTGCCTACCCTTCAAACTATGAGGGATTTGGAATTCCTCTGGTCGAAGCGATGAGTTTCGGGCTGCCGATCGTGGCTTCACGGATTCCGGCGAGTGAAGAAGTGGCTGGAGAGGCGGCCCTCTATTACGATGACCCACTGGATGCCGTGGCTCTGGCGGGGAAAATCCTCGAAGCTCTGGGTGATTCCGCTCTCAAAAACGAGCTTGGCTTGAAGGGGAAGCAACGGGCAGAGAAATTCAATTGGGGACACGTGATCCAAGTATATCTTGACGCTTACCGAGGTTCTTTGAACACTCGCTGATCGCAAATAGATGCCAAAGTGGCTCCGATTTCAAAGGCACTTGACCATGGTAATTATGTTCACCTATGGTCGCTTTTCTGTTGCTGTTGTTTTTCGGCACTAGCTGGCCCATAATCAAGTATTTGGTGGGCATTCGAGATCTCCAGGCGGCGTATCAAGGCTGCAAGCCTTCAGAATATATGCCGCAACAATGGAAGTTTGAGCTGGTCTGTGCGTAGGGAAAGGTCTTTAGCGAGCAGTGAACAAATGTCGAAGTCAAATCGTGTTCCTCTTTTTTTCATAGCGATGGAACTGGACAGGCCTTTGCGAATCGCTGTCGACCAGGATTCAAAATTATTTCCCAAACGATGCGGATTGCCTATTTAACTTCTCGTTTTCCCTACCCTCCGATTGGCGGAGATCGAGTACGTTCCTATCATTTCCTGCTTCACCTGCTTCACTCTCACCAAGTTACGATGTACGCGGTTGCATCGCTGCTGCCGAACGAGACGGCAACGGACGGTTCGCAGTTCCCAGGTCTCGCGCAGAATTTATTTCCAATCCCCAAACTCGGCTATGTGCGCAACGCTTTCGAGGGCTTATTCAGCAAGCTCCCTTTGCAGGTGAAACTTTATAAATCCAATGGGTTATTTCGCCAACTGGCTCATGACGTCGAGCGGGGAGCCATCGATGTGATTCTTACTCACCTCGTGCGAATGGCTGAGTATGCGCGGTCATTCGAGGGAATCCCGCGTATACTGGATATGACTGATTCGATCCATCTTCATTATGCACGTATGCCAGCTCTTTTGCTTCGTCCTCACGGGCTGGCGGCCGGCATTGAGCGCAACAGGCTGCGGGAGTATGAATCTGACGTCTGCGCTTGGTTTGACAACGTCCTGCTGGCTTCGCCCCTGGATATTGGGTGGCTTCGGCGCTGGCATTCAAGGCCGAACCTCACTCTGGTCCCCACTGGAATCGAAACGAGCGATTTCCCTTTCCATGAAGGGGCCTTCGACCCGAATCGCATTATCTTCGTGGGGAAGCTTAATTATCTGCCTAACACAGATGCAGCAATCTATTTTGCGCGAGAGATCCTGCCGTGCGTGAGGCATGCCGTCCCCACGGCCGAACTGGTTGTGGTGGGATGGAACCCGCCGCGGGCGGTCCGTAAACTGGCAAGAATGCCTCATGTGAAAGTGCTGGCTAATGTTCCGGACGTCCGGCCTGAGATAGCAAAATCAGCAGTGAGTGTGGCGCCAATGCGTTTTGGGGCAGGGATTCAAGTGAAGGTTCTGGAGTCTCTCGCACTGGGCACACCAGCCGTAGTTACGGAGAGTGTGTTCGGAGCTTTTGGAGAGAAAGGCAACGAAGCAATCCTGGTGGGACGCGATCCTCGTGAATTTGCTGACAAAGTCGCGAGTATTCTGAGGGATACCGCATACCGTGAACGGTTGAGGCGGGCGGGGCGGAGGCTTATCGAGACGAGTTTTCAATGGGACCAGGTTTTGGCTCCACTTGACCGAATTTTGGACGGACTCGCAGACAAGCGGCGCGAAGCACAACGATGTTAACGCGAAAATTTCGCAATACACAATTGATGCTTTGGGCGAGTGATACGATTGCCATTCTTATAGCTGTCCAAGTTGCAATCTCGCTGGGAACCGGGCAGTATACCCTGCTGACTCATGGCTTTAAAAGTATTGCGGTCAGTTACTGCTTCTTTCTGTCACTCCTTTTTTACATCACAGACCTCTACAATCTGCGCCGCGACCAGCATAGTGATGAAACTGCCGCACTTGTTGTTCTGGACTCGGTGATCGGCACGTCATTCATCACTCTTAGTTTTTATTTTTATCCCCGGTGGAGCATCGGAAGAAGCTTCTTTCTGAGCCTTTTTCTAGGGACCCCGGGGTTGGTAATGACGGGGCGGCTTATATGGTCCCATCTTCATGGAGCGCTGGCTCGCCCTTCTACAGTGGCTGTACTAGGTGACGGGCCTGCCGTCGAGGAATTAAGCCAAGTCGCGAGCGAACACAGGCTGAAGGTCGTCACCCTGCCGATGACCGGGAATGGCCATTCTTCTCCGGATACACAGAACAAGTCCACTCCACCCCGAAGCGGGGCAGTAGAACTCCAGGATGCGATGATGAGCTTGCGGCCGGAAATTATCGTTCTTGAACCTACGACTTCGCTCGATCCTGGTATGGCCCGCGCATTGATTGATGCCCGATTCTCAGGTGTAACAGTCCTCGATTTTCCGACCGCATTCCAGATGCTCAGCGGAAAACTGCCGCTGGATCACATGGAGGGCCAGTGGTTTCTGAGCGCTCATGGGTTTCAGTTCTTCGAAAGCAACATAGCAATCAAGTTGAAGCGGTTGCTTGATCTGGGCCTCGCTTTTACTCTGCTCCTTGTGACGTCTCCCCTGCTGCCACTTATTGCAGTCGGCATCAAGATTTCATCAAAGGGGCCTGTCCTTTACATCCAGGAGAGGGTTGGCCTGAACGGACAGACATTTCGCCTTCTTAAATTCCGGACGATGTCCGTAGGGGCTGAAGCGGCAGGGCCATGGACTATGAAGAACGATCCCCGCGTCTTTTCCTTCGGGCGCCTTCTAAGACTGACAAGGCTTGATGAGATCCCTCAGCTCGTCAACGTGCTGAAGGGTGATATGAGTTTTGTTGGCCCGCGTCCCGAAAGCATTGTTCTGGTAAAGCTGTACAAGAGTGAGATCCCTTATTACAACCTTCGCAGCGCTGTTCGCCCCGGCCTTACGGGATGGGCTCAAGTAAATTATCCGTACGGATCTTCAGTACACGACGCGGTTGAAAAACTGAAATACGATTTGCACTACATCCAACATCTTTCGCTCTTGTTCGACGTTCAGATCGTTCTAAAGACATTCCGCACGGTTCTGGGCCGCCAGGGCAGCCGGTAGGAAGGCACCCGCAGATGGTGCGGAGCATATTACTGTGGAACTGATTAGGGCAATAGTCCTACTCTAAGAGTTTGCCCGAATATGCCTCGTTGGCTGTTCCGGACAGAGGAATGCGAACGCGGATTGCCAATCTGTGCATGAAGGCGTACGATTTCTCATTAGGTCTCGAGGGGCCGTTCAGGCCAACGCCGGTAGAATTTGTATTTAGTGTCGCGTTAATCT
>JAJYJL010000783.1 GCA_021789565.1 Acidobacteriota bacterium | reverse complement strand
CCCAGGACGGTAAGGAGCAGAAAGCTTTCTGTGCCGGTCTTGCGGTCAGAGAAGAAGCGCGCGTAAACTCCCTTTACCAGATTGTTGCTGGCCGCTGCAATCAGAACGCTTGCGGCGGCCACTTGCAGGGGAGTCAGCGTACCTGCCGCCTGAGTCATGCTCATGATGAAGGGGTCCACGTCCGTCACTCCCGTAATTGCAGCCAGGCCGTAAACTCCTCCGGACCCCAGATGCACGATGGCAAGATGCGTGGCGACCAGCATCGCCAGGAAAAGAATAGCGAACAGGAAAGCCGCCCCGAGTTCGAGAGGATTTTTCGGTTCAAATTCCCGGCTGACGTCGCCGGTGTCGGCGTCCCGCCTCCGTGACCAGAACCACCCCGCCCCACTCGCGAGAGCGGCCAGTACCAGGAACGATGGCGTGAGCGTGGCCATCAACTGATGATTGAAGAGGCTGACCAGAACGGCCAGGCGCAGATACATGATGCCTGAGGCAATCAGAATGCTGCCGGCGAACAGGTGGCGATGCTCTCCCTGGGCAGAACGCTTCGCTAAAACCACGGTGGTGACCGTGGAGGAGTACGCTCCTCCAAGAATTGCGGCCAGGATCACGCCGCCGTGCCCCTTCGTCAGGCGTTGCAGGACGTAACTGCCGTAGGAAATCCCGCTGATGGCCACAACTACAAGCCACGTCTTGAACGGGTTGATCTGGAAAGGCCCGAATGCGTTGTCCGGAAGGACCGGCAAAATCACTACGCTCAACAGAAGGAATTTTGTGAAGGTAAGTATCTCTCCAGGCGGGATGCGTTGAGTGATCCGGTCGAGCGCAGCCTTGAGTTCAAGCAGCAACGTGCTGGCAACGGCCAGAGTGGTGGCAATCCAGAAGTGATCATAGTAAACCAGCGCACCCACCACGTACGTAGCGAGGCCCGACATTTCTGAAGTCACGCCCGCTGTGGAGATTGTGGTAAGTTTGCGCCAGTAGGAAAGCAGCAGGAAACCGGCAATTACCACAAATCCCAAAGCGACGGGGAATAACTGGCCCTGGGCCAGCACGCCCATCGAGTAGCCGATCAGCCCGATCAGGGGAAACGTTCGCACTCCGCCAAAGGCGTAATGTTCGGTCTGCTTCTTGTGTTCCTCCCGCTCGATTCCGATCAGGAAAGACAGGAACAGCACCAGCACGATCTTTACACCGTCAGGCGGCAACCACTGATACAGTCTGAGCAGCATTTTTCAGGCTTGCACCGAATCCCTTCCAATCAGGATGACTTGCTGAACTCTTAACATGGAACGGCTGCTAGTCAAAGTCTACACCTTCGCGAGGGGCCAGCGAAGTCCCTTGGCGCCTGGGTGGTGACTCATTTTGATTTCTGCTGCCATTGCGCTTTTCTCCGTTCATGAGACAATGGGTGCATGAGGGGATCAAGCAAAGAACTTCCAAAAGACCCAAGCCAGCTAGCTTATGAGATCGTGAAGCTTTCCACAGATGAAGAGTCCGAAGATCGGAGTGCCGTGCAACGCTACCTCGCTGAGATCGGTCGCAAGGGCGGCCTGAAAGGGGGGCACGCCAGAGCCAAAAAGCTTTCGAAAGAAAGGCGCTCGGAGATAGCAAGAAAAGCCGCCAAGTCAAGATGGAAGTATATCAAGCCAAAATAGTTATTAGCCTGTGCGATCAATTATTCATCTGCAACTATTTATTTATTGACAATAAATAGTGCAGATTGTATTATATATTATCCCAAGTGGCGGAGGGCAGGTGTGCCAAAAGATGACGAAGTTAAATGTACATATGTGGGAAGGGAAGACAGAACGCCATCGGACCCCGTTGAGCCTAGCCCCGTCCCGCCGTCACCGGAATTCGCGAGGACAATAGCACTGAGCATCTTGGGAGGAGCAATAGGGCGTTATAGAACTAGCAACCACTTCCGTGAACAGATGGATGCAAGGAAGTTTGACATTTTTGACATGGAATATGTAATCCGGAACGGGTCGCCAACAGGGCCTGGAGAGTACTCGGATGAGCATAAGGATCATAAATACACGTTCCGTGGGAACATCGACGGAACCAGTTTTGATGCTGTTTTTTCATTATCGGCACTACACGATTTTATCAAATCTCCGGTCATGATATTGATCACGGGATGCTGGAAAACCAAGTCTGGCAAACGTATAAGGAGGTATTGAACAAGATTCTTGAATTAGAAGGGGGCCGTATGAGTCGCATAATATCGACCGAGAAATGCAGGGGATGCGGGGGAGTCATGGAGGGTCGGAAAGGAGAGTACAAGTATACAGAGTGCGGACTGAATTCAGTAACGCTCAAGGACATTCTTGTTTTCCATTGCATACAGTGCAATGACGTTGTTCCTGAAATTCCAGCAGTTGGAGTTTTACATCGTGTAATTGCGATCAAGTTGTTACTGAAGAAAACTCTGTTGACCGGGAATGAGCTTCGGTTTCTTCGCAAGCTTATGGGTTATTCCGTTGACGAATTTTGCGAAGTGACCGGAACAAACAAAAATGTTGTGCAAAGGTGGGAGAAAAATCACCTTCACGGCAAAGGGTCAGACCGGACAGTGCGATTGCTTGTCCTGAACCGTTTACTGAGGGAAATTGCTGGACAACCTCAACCGATACTGAGAAACGTTACGATCCAAGAGTTGAGCAAGCAAGTAGAGGAAAGTTTCAAGCTGATCCGAAACAATCAACCTGGTGAAGATGAAGAGAAATACAATATCTCTCCGAAGGATCTTGAACATTACGGAGGTTCCGAGGCAAACGTAGAAGTTCCTGTTGCGGCTGCGGCGGTAAATTAAAAACCTACCCTCCAATGAATGCCCTGCCCCAAAAAGCAGGGCATTATTTTTTGCTTCACATGCTTGAGCAGCTCATGGATAATGGAACCATGAATAAGCTATCTAACGAAAAACGTGCTCAGATTGTGGCTGCTCTAGTAGAGGCGGTGCCTCTCTTGGCTCATGCCGCGGATGTATCAGCTACCTTCTGCCGATCCGATAGAGGCCTGCGCCGTGGGGATCGATGGTGGCGGAAAACTGCCCGCCAAAATCGCCCAGGTTTTCTTTCTTCCATAAGTCACGGACCGGCACTTTGCCTGCCATCCCCAGTTCACGCCAGGAAACCGTGATTTCCTCCGGCGCGCTGCCCAGGTTGAACAGAGCAACGTATTTCTGCCGTGTTCCTGGCACGTTTGCGACCCACGCAATCTGGTTGCCTCGCGTAAAAAGCAGGCGGTTTCCGGAGCTGTGCTGATCCACTGCAAGGACCTCCTGGTTGGTCAGGAGCGATAAGGTGAAGGGGTCGAGCGTCGGCAGGTCGCCTCCCATCATCAGCGGTGATCGAAAGATTGACCACAGGGTCATCATCGTAATCTGTTCATCGTGGGTCAGGCGGGAGAGCCTTGGCCCATCGCTAAACCCGCGAAGGCGCAGCAACCCCAAAGGCAGCATGTCTGCATCCGGCCAGTGGTCCGGCCCGATGTAGGGCGCCCAAAGACGGCAATATCCAAACTGGTCGCGCACTTCTGGCCAGTTGTCCCACATATCGTCGGAAATGCGCCACATCTGCGAATAACGCTCAACGTGTGCGGCCTCGCACAACGGCGTCGCGCCGGGCGAGAGGCTCAAAACCATGGGACGGCCGGAGTTGGTCATGGCCCTGCGAAGAGCCTCGATTTCCGGCGCGTGGTAAACCTCGCCGTAGGGGTCACTGGCGCGGCTCATGTCATCCGCTTTGATGAAGTCAACGCCCCACGCGGCGTAAAGCTTTGCGAGCGAATCGTAGTATGCCTGCCCGGCGGGCTTTGAAACATCCACGCCGTACATCGCGTCAGACCAGGAGCAGGTGTTCAGCAGGTTGGCAATGTCTTTGGCGTGGGCTTTGGTCCCAAGAATCGGCAGGTTTTGCTCAACGGCCGCCCGCGGAATACCGCGCATGATGTGAATGCCGAATTTCAACCCCAGTGAATGGACGTAATCCGCCAGCGGCTTGAATCCCTGGCCGTCCGCGGCGGAAGGGAACCGGTTGGTGGCGGGCAGCAGGCGGCCATAGTCATCCATGACGGGCGTGCCTTTAACGTGGCCGCTTGGGTAGTACCAGTAATAGTCCACAACAACATATTTCCAGCCATAGATGGCCAGGTGGTCAGCCATGTAGCGGGCGTTGGCCTTCACCTGCTGTTCGTTAACGTCTCCGCCATAACTGTCGTAGCTGTTCCATCCCATGGGAGGCATCGCGGCGAGGCTTGGCGAAGCGGCTTTTGCTCTCCGCCTTGCTGAAGATTGCCGGCCGCCGGCCACCATCAGCCCGGCGCAGGCCACGATCCCGGCCGCAATCAACAGAACAACGAGCGATCTTGCTTGTCTCATCCTGGTACCTCCCGTCACCCGTCAGGCGGCCAATTAAAGCACCATCGTGACCACAAAGCAATAACGCGCTTGCCTCCTGCAGCCAAAATCATGAGAATAGGGGCCAATGGCACGACCCTGTGGGCCTGCGCGAGCCTTTGCCTGGATGTCGCCTGAAGCGCTGGACCCACCGCAAGGAGTGCAGCGGACATCGATGACAAAGACGCTTGCGAAAGTCGTTCTTGAAGGCGGCCGGTTGCGCCCTTTCATCCGCCTTCTTCTTTCCGTCGCGGGGATAATCATCGTCACTACTGCTGCGGGCATTGTGGCTATCGGCATGGGTACGCCATTCCGCTGGCTGCCGCGCAGCCTGGCCCTTCTGTTTTGGTTTAACGTGCTGTTGCTCCCTCTTTTGCTATTGCTTTATACCTTGTTGACACACCGTTTTGAAGGCCGGCCGCTGGGGTCTGTCGGAGTGGCGTTCCACCCGCGCTGGAAGAATGAACTGGCGATGGGCATGGCGGCCGGAACGGGCATGCTGCTGGCGGTCGCATCTATTGAGCGATTGATGG
>JAJYJL010000782.1 GCA_021789565.1 Acidobacteriota bacterium | reverse complement strand
CTCTCTTTTTGCTTATACAGGGTTCAGGTCACTCGGCGCCGTGGTTCTCCGTACCTTGGCGTTCGGCGACAGACGGCATTGACCGGGACTAAATTGTTCTGGAGGTTCTGAAAATGCTCGGTGTTTCCCGATGGAAGAAGTGGGCGCTTTTATGTGTCCCTGTGCTCGCATCCTCAGCCTTGCTCTGGGCGCAGATGCCCTCGCAAGCTCCTGTACCTAAAGACAACCCTCAGACTCCTGCCAAGATCGAACTGGGTAAACAACTCTACTTTGACCCCCGGATTTCGATTACGGGGACAGTGTCTTGCAATTCCTGCCATAACGTCATGACCAACGGGACCGACAATCGGCCCGTTTCTGCTGGCGCACATGGAAAACTGGGCGATCGCAACGCCCCGACGGTGTTTAACGCTGCTTTTCGAACCGTGCAGTTCTGGGATGGGCGCGCGGCGAGCCTGGAAGAGCAGGCGAAGGGTCCTCCGACAAATCCTATCGAAATGGGAATGCCCAGTGGAGAGGCGATTGTGGGCCGGATTGAGGCCATCCCGGGATATCGCCAGGAGTTCGCAAAAGTATTCGGTGGTAGCGAGCCTATTACCTTTGACCACATTGCCCAGGCCATTGCCAGCTTTGAGCGCACTCTGATTGCCCCGAACAGTCCTTATGACCGCTACAAGAAGGGCGAGAAAAGCGCCTTAAGTGCAAACGCTCAGCGCGGCCTTGCCTTTTTCGACTCAATCGGCTGTGCCGGGTGTCACGGCGGCCCGATGTTTCACGGCCCCACCCAACCAATGGGAACCGGCTTCTATATGAAGTTCCCCTTGTATCCGAATAATGAATACGTGAAGAAGTATGATCTGCTGGCGGACACGGGACGTTACCAGGTTACCCACCAGGAATCAGACCAGCATATGTTTATCGTGCAGTCTCTCTGGAACATCGAGGTGACCGCTCCCTATTTCCATAACGGATCGGTGAGGACCCTCGATGAAGCGGTCCGGGTAATGGCAAAGACACAACTGGATAAATCGCTTACGGCCGGCCAGGTTCAAGAACTCGTGGCATTCCTTGACAGCTTGACGGGAGAGTTCCCTCGTGTCAGTATGCCTCGCTTGCCGGAGACTTCGAACACCACAATTCTTGAAAAGTGAGGGCAACAGAATTCGGGTGTCTTTGGCAGATTGGTGGGAGGCGCGTCGCGGCCGGAGAGATTTCGTTATCCAATCTTCCGCATGACTCGGGGTGTAAGCCACCAGACGAGTTTCCCGGGTGCGCGAGGGGGGAATTTGTCAAAGTCAATCCGGCAACATCCCCCCTTCTTAAATTGAAAGTTGGCCCGGGCGTTACCGATCAATTTCGCCACGCCTTCACTCAGGTCAGGTTCGTGCCCGACCACCAGTACGCTGCGATGATTTTTCCGCTTTCCAAGAGACGTCAGCAGCGCCTGCAACGATCCGCCCGGCAGCAGAAAATCTGACTCCTCGACCTTTAGACCGGGCCCAAATACTTCGGCGACGATTACGGCAGTTTCGGAGGCTCGGACGAGCGGGCTGGTAATAACCGAATCCACGCAAAGTCCCAGGCGAAACAACCCCTTTGCAATTGTCTTCAATTTCTTTTTTCCCTCAGGCGTCAGGGGGCGCATAGCGTCGTCGGGGAAGTTTGCATCGCCACGCGCAACGGCAATTCCGTGTCGCATCACGTAAAGCTGATAACCCTGCGTTTCACCTTTTACAGCTATGTCATCAATATTTGGCATTGTTTCCTTTTCGGTGTGGAGTGGTTAACTGGGTTTCCAGGTTAACTCTCCGCTTCGTCAATCTCACTCGGCCAAAGCCGTTCGAACTCCCGCTGATAGGCGAGAACAAGGCCTGGTTCCCTGAGAATTGCCAGATGGTCGAAATTCCTCTCTTCGGATTCAATAGTCCAATTATAACTGCCTGTCAGCACGGTGTTGTTGTCAAGAACAGCAAATTTGTGATGCAGCTTGGACCCTTTTCCCTCACGACCATAAATTGCATGGAAGAGCAGGGAATTCTCCTCCACCAGTTCGCGCGTGGTCATATCTTCGCGGTACTTGTTCCGGTCGATCAGAAGACGGACACGGATGCCGCGATTTTGCGCCTCCCCCAGCGCCCGGGCAAGCAGGGGGTTCGTAAGCCGATAGAGCGCAGCGTCGACACTTACACGTGCTTCCAGGAGAAGTTGCTCAATGGTGCCGGCGACGGAACCTTGTGAGGTAAACAGTGTCTGATTGCCTGACTCTGTCATGGTTTCCTATTGTATTTTGTGTCCAGGGTCGGATTCAAGGATCGCATGGGGCTGTCACCCGTCCCTGGGAGATGGCGCCTTTACCTCAGCACCTGGTATCTCAAGGTCAACTGCGGCGAAGGATATAAGAACAGCGTAGGTCGTTACGGTTACTATTTTCCGTAAAGAAGCTGTCTACATGGTAGCCGCTTGAAAGATAGTTCAGAAATATCTTGCGCGTTTGAAGCCTCCATCGCTTTGCCAGAGTAAGGGCCTTGGTTCGCATGAGGTCGGCGTTAGGAGGTATCTCAACGCGCAAACGTGGCTCTCGTCGTTCCAAATCTATTTTCCGATTGAAGAGAAATCCGTTGCTGTCGCTTGCAGTGATACTGACTGCGGGAGCGTCAGGGATTCCCTGCTTAGCTCCTGGTGCGGCAAGCCAGCGCTCGACCGCTCTTGACGCGATCGGCCAATTCACGATGAACCGATCGCTGGGAAGGCCTTGCTCAATAATGCTGTGAAATTGGCCGTAAAAGTCCACAACATATTCTTCCACACGGGCCTTGAGCTTTGTCAGATTCAGGCTGGCATTCCGGCTTTGGAGAGGATCGTAAGTCCAGCAAATGGATTTGATTCCCTGCGACAGTGCGAAATCACGGTGAGCGAGTTTTAGCTGAAGGCCAATGCCATGGCTACGGTACTTCGGTAATACGCCCATCATGTGCGACCAATGAATGATATGTCCATGCCGGCGTGCCAGAAGGGCATAAACGAAACCGACGAGCTCGTTTCTTTCAAACGCGCCCAGCACTGCCCCTCCTGCCTTTTGCGTCACCAGCATAACTTCTGAAGCAACACTCAATCCACCCCAAATGGTCTTCTGGGCGGCTTCGCACTTTCTGAAATCTTCGATTTTCTCAAGGATTCTTATCTCTGGCTTCAGCATTAGCCCTCATGTGAAATTCCCGGGTACGAGCCGCGAAGAGCGGTAAACGACTGGATTACCAATTTGCCGACCCACAGCCATGGCTTTGGGTCAAAATCGCTTGGTTGCAGAAGAGACCTCCGCAAATACCGCCGATAAAAAAGATGCCCGAGGGTTCATTCATGTCTTCTGAGAAAACAAAACAGAGGTGAGATATGGAAAACAACCAGCCTGTATCGTTAGCTCGAATTCTCTATTCACCGCACATTCCGCGGCGAGCTGCGCCACAAGGGCAAGGCCCGGGTTCGTTCGACAATCCCTCACGCGAACCACCGGCAACAGCAAACACGGAAAGGAGTTTCTCGACTTTCGGACTTGAGCAGTTCTTGCACAAAACCTGAGTACCTGACGTGTGTGAAATCTTTTCGAATTTTGCCCCGCACTCTCCGCATCGATACTCAAATATAGGCATCGTCGTCCTCCTGAATGACTATAACCAAGCTCAGCAAAGTTTTCAATCACCCTGACTGTGGCCTGGGCAGAACTCACCGGCCTTATAAGAAGTCTTCGATCCTAATAATCCGCCTGACTTTCAGGTGCAAAGGATTGGGCCGGTCGCGGGCGTCGCAAGAGGAGAACAATTCGTAATGCCGGCCGGGCTCTTCAGCCGGTAGTGGGAGGAGGCTCAATCAAGACTTGGGAAGGCCGTCAGCGTTAAGGCACGCCCGGAATCATGACTGCCTCAGGCAAGGTTGCTGAAAAATCCTATTGATGATACCTAACTCTGCAAATTGCGAATCTCGCCTCGGGGGACTTCGGCCCGGTAATTATCATCGTGGCCGAAACTTCTTTTCGACCCTCGAAGAGATTTGGGGCAATCAAGCGAATCGAATGCAGCGGCGCAGTATCGACAACTCATATTGCGCCGCCGCAATAGGTTGTACTACACCTGCGCAGTTGAATATTTCTGGCAGAGTGCCTTGATCTTGTTTATCAGCTTGGGCACACCGGTCATGGGATCTTCTTTGCCCTCGTACTCGACGGACATATACCCCTGGTAACCAGCGTCCCGGAACATGCTCCACACGCGGTCCATGTCGATAGGGGTGCCGTCGTCAAAGTGGTCGCGAATATGGGTGTTAGTGGCATAGGGGATGCAGGCCTTGATTTGAGCGTAGGGGTCTTCAGCGCCTGTTGGGATAAAGTGCGTGATGTCGAGATTGATCCCCGCGTAAGGAGAATCAACACGGCGCATGATTTCCAGACACACGTCCGCACTTTGAGTGACGCCGGCGTGGTCCTCGATGCCGAGTGTAATACCCTTTTTGCTTGCATACTCGACGGCCGGCTTCATCGTTTCTACCACCCAGTCGGTGCCCTGTTTCACGCTCGCGCCATGTGGCAGCTTCCCGCCAAAAACCCGCAAGTGGGATGCTCCGAGGCTGTCTGTAGCATCCACCCACTTCTTAATGTCTTCCAGAACTTCGCGCCGTTTTTCGGCACTCGCCTGGACCATGCTTGAACCGCAAGCCGCTCCTGAAAATGGCACTCCGCTCCTGTAAGCCAGATGCCGAAGATCATTCAGGTAGGCCGGGTCGGTTGATTTGAACCAGTAAACCGTCATGTCCGCTCCAACCGACCCCATCTTAACGATCTCGCGGATGAAGTCCTGCATGCTCATCTGGCCGGTCTTGAGGTATTTCCGAAAGGAATAGGCACAGCACCCTGGAAACATTCTGGCCATCGACTTTACGTCCGCTGGA
>JAJYJL010000781.1 GCA_021789565.1 Acidobacteriota bacterium | reverse complement strand
GGCTTCAACAATCAGGTGCTGGCCGTTTTCAACGGAGGACTGAACGGCCTCGGCCATTTCCAACTGGCCGGGCCGATACTCATAGCTGGGATGATGGCGGGCGAGCCACCCCGAGGGCCCGAAAATCCGTTCGAGCGGAACTTTTTCTTTTGTTGCTCGGCCGTTAACGCCCATCGTGTATGCTGCAAGCCCTGAATCGCGCCGGGGTCAGTCTGGCAGGAATCCCCAACCTCCGTTAGACTGTAATTCGAAAGGGCTGAAACCAGTCAACGTTCTTTCAATAGCGCGTTTTCACTGGAAAGCGTCTTTCGGTTCGTTGCCACGGGGTTGCATGCCGGCCGCTGCAACGTCCTGCCAAGGGAGACCCAGTCAGGCGAGATCATTTTGTCGCTTGGCGGCTCAAACTTCCGCGCCGTTGGGCTCTCACTGGCAAGGATAGCACAGAAGCATTCAGGACAACTGCCGCCCGCCGGGCAGTTCAGAGGCCTATGTTGAAATTGCCGCTTATCGTGATTCTCGGACGCCCCAACGTGGGCAAGTCAACGCTGTTCAATCGAATCGTGGGAAGCCGCCGGGCGCTGGTGGGGAACGAGCCAGGCATGACGCGCGACCGTATTGAGGCAACGGGAGAGTGGCATGGAACCCGCTTCAGGCTCGTGGACACGGGCGGAATTATTCCGCAGGACAGCAACCTGATTGCGTCCGAAATCTTACGTCACGCGCAGATGGCCATCGAGCAGGCGGCGCACCTGATTCTGGTGGTTGACGGGCGCGGAGGAGTGATGCCGCTCGACCAGGAACTCTGCAACCTGCTCCGCAAGACAGGAAAGCGAATGTCGGTGGCGGTGAACAAGATTGACCTTCCCGTGCATGCTCCGCTGGCGGCGGAATTTGCCAGCCTGGGAATCGAAAATACGTTTGCGGTTTCGGCTGAACACGGACTGGGAGTCGATCAACTGCTCGACCATGTCACGGCGGATTTGCAGGTTTCGGAAGAGATCATTTCCGGGCCGGAAGCACCCGTCAGGGTCGCGATCATCGGCCGGCCCAACGTCGGCAAGTCCACACTGCTCAACCGGCTGTCCGGGCAGGAACGTTCTATCGTCACACCCATCGCCGGCACCACCCGGGACGCCGTGGACATAGAAGTCGAACACAACGGAGCAAAGTACGTCTTTATTGACACAGCCGGCATCCGCCGCAAAGGCAAAACCAAACTGCTGGCCGAAAAGCTGAGCGTGATTCAGGCGCGCAAACATCTGGAACAGGCTGATGTCGCACTGTTCGTTGTTGACGCGGAGGAAGGAGTGACCGCTCTCGACACGCACATCGCCGGCTACGCGCACGAAAGCCACCGGTCCGTGGTCCTGGTGGTGAACAAATGGGACGCCATCCAGAAGGGACCAACCATTACGCGCGACTACACACAGGAATTGCGGCAGCGGATGAAGTTCCTGGACTATGCGCCGATCGCCTTCCTTTCGGCATTGAGAGGGCAGCGTATTGAAAGCCTCTGGCAGATGATCGCCGAGGTGACAGCAACCCGAAGCTTCCGTGTGCCGACGGCCCAGATGAATGCCTTCCTGAAGGGTCTCGACCTCGGGCGGCTTCCCAGTTTCCGCGGCCGCCCGTTGCGGATTTACTATCTGACGCAGGCCGCCGTTTCCCCGCCAACCTTCATCGCGTTTACCAATCGCACCGGAAAGCTGCATTTCTCGGTGGAGCGGTTTCTGCAAAACCGAATCCGGGAAGCATTCGGCTTTACGGGAAGCCCCGTTGTGATCAGGTCCCGGTACCGCAAATAACGGCCCGGAACGTCGTCACAAGGTCCGGAAGAACAATGAAATGAACATAATAATCTGTTGTAAAATCTGATACGCCCTACATGGTCTTAGAAGCGGCAGTAATGCTATACTAAGCCCCCTTGGAGGTGTGTTTGCCCCATTCGGAGGCAACATGCTTGAGATAACAGTCGCGAAATTATACAGAAGGGAGCTCGGAATTCATGTCATGGGAAATGGCGTCTCTTCGAATTGTGTTCTTTATTTCCGTCATTACCGCCGCATACCATCTTCGGCCCTTTCATTGGTCTTCATTGGTTTCTTCTGTGGTCGGCGCAGCGCTGGCAAGTGCGTTTATTGTCATCGAAATGCGCCTGCGGCAGGCGAGTCTTAAACGGCTGATCGGGGCGGCGGTTGGCGCTTCGATGGGCATCCTGGGCGCCCTGGTCATCAGCCATTTGCTGAGCCTGACCTCGCTGGAAAAGGAATCAACTTCGTACGTTCAGATCACTCTCCTTCTGCTGATGGGCTATACCGGACTGGTGGTCGGGGCCTCGAAGGGAGATCTGCTGAACCTGGCCGCAATGGGCGGCCTTTTTTCTGCGGAAAGACAAGGCAGGAAAAGCAGCAAAATACTGGATACCAGCGTGATTATCGACGGCCGGATTGCGGATATCTGCGAAACCGGATTCATCGAAGGTCCGCTCATCCTTCCGCAATTTGTGCTTCGAGAACTGCAGCTTGTCGCAGATTCCACCGACCCTTTAAAGCGTAATCGCGGGCGGCGGGGTCTGGACGTCATGCAACGGATTCAGAAGATGACCTCCGTTCAGGTGCAGATTGTCGAGGAAGATTTCCCTCAAATCCGCGAGGTGGATCTGAAGCTGATCGAACTTGCGAAGAAACTCGAAGGGAAAATCCTGACCAACGACTTCAACCTGAACAAGGTTGCTCAGCTCCAGCGCGTCCCCGTCTTGAACATCAATGAACTGGCGAATGCCCTGAAACCGGTGGTGCTCCCGGGTGAAATCATGCGGGTGTTCATCCTCAAAGAAGGCAAAGAATACAATCAGGGTGTCGCCTACCTTGATGATGGTACGATGGTCGTTGTAGACAATGCGAAAAAGATGATCTCCAAGACCATCGACATTTCCGTAACCAGCGTTTTGCAGACGACGGCAGGAAAGATGATCTTCGGAAAATACGACAACAACAGACCTCGGACTGAGGCGGCCGAGTCTTAGAACCGGGCGGAGCCATCCTGAAAAGACCGGAGCGCCGGCGGGATGGAAGGGGACAGATACCTGCAATGAGAGTTCTGGCAATCATTCCTGCTGCGGGCGCGGGTGTCCGCATGGGTGGCGAAACGCCGAAGCAGTTCCTTTCCCTCGAAGGCGTACCCATTGTGGTCCACACGCTGCGAAAATTCAACGACGCCGATTCGATTGATGAGATATACCTGGGCGTTCGACCCGAAGACATGGAACGCGCACATGCTGAAATCCAGCGGGAACAATTCAGCAAGCCGGTGCGGCTGATCCCGGGCGGAGCAACACGCCAGCAGACGGTCGCGCTTTGTCTGCGGGAAGCGCCCTCCGGCACGGAGATTGTAGTGATCCATGACGCCGTGAGGCCTTTTGTAACTACGGAGATGATCCACCTGTCGATTGAGGCGGCACGCAAGTCGGGGGCAGCAATTCTTGGAATACCCAGCGTTGACACGGTAAAACAGGTGGAAAGGCAGACGATCCTGGGCACCATCCCGCGAGAACGCATTGTGCTGGCCCAAACTCCGCAGGCCTTTCGGTTTGATATCTTCAAAGAGGCCTGCGATCGCGCGGAAACGGATGGGTACGACGGGACCGATGAGGCCAGCCTGGTGGAACGCCTGGGCCGTACCGTCACCGTCCTGATGGGTTCAGACAGGAATATCAAGATTACAAAGCCTTCTGATTTGCCGCTGGCCCGCCTCTTTTTTGCACAGGAGCAAGAACAGGCTGAACGCCGCGCAAAATCGCTGCTGTAAAAGCCAGTCCCTGCAAAATAGAGACCTGACGCGAGCGGCCTGGCAAAGGCCGTGCAGATTGCGAGAAAAGACTGTGAATTCCAGAGGCACACAGAGAATCGGGTTTGGCAATGATGTCCACCGGCTGGCCGCTGGGAGGAAGCTGATTCTGGGCGGTGTCCACGTTCCGTATGAGTTGGGACCGGTGGGACACTCCGACGGAGATGCCCTGGCCCATGCCGTCTGCGACGCGCTGCTGGGAGCGGCCGCGCTGGGTGATATCGGCCGGCACTTTCCAGACACTTCGCCCGAATGGCACAATGCATCGAGCCTGCTGTTCCTGCGGCTCGCACAAGAATTGCTGGCTGCGGCCGGATACCGCATCTCTAACGTAGATTCCACTATCAGCCTGGAAAAGCCCAAGCTGGCGCCCTTTATTCCCAGCATGAAGGAAAAATTGGCCGAGACACTTGGCATTGCGCCGGAGCAGGTAAGCATCAAGGCAAAAACCAGCGAAGGTGTTGACGCGGTAGGGAAAGGCGAAGCCATCCGCGCCGATGCCGTGGTCCTGATCGAGTCGATGAAATAGGCGCCACGGCCGGCCGGCGCTCAAAGGCCGGTGCAAACAGGCATGCCGCGTTTAAGCAGGATTCGCAGAGATCCATTACAACGATATTGAGCACAACCCCCAGGCGGTAATCACCTGGCGAAAACCGCTTGCAATGGCTTAAACCCCGCCTTAGCATTAGAGTCAACGTTCCTATCCGAGGTGAAAACCATGACGGTTTCGACCTTGACCGAGTCACGTGGGGAAGTTTTCTCGATCGCTGAGTCTACCAACGTTCATGTTGCAGCTCGCTACCTCCGGGAAAAGCAGGTTCGCGCCGTTGCCGTTCTGAACGGCCAGGGAAAAGTGGTTGGCGTTGTTTCCCAAAGTGATATCTCCGACAAAGTTGCCGCAGAGAATAAGTATCCTGAGCAGGTCCGGGCGTCGGAGATCATGAGCACTCGCCTGATTGCAGTCTCTCCGCAGGAATCGTTGGAAAAATGCCTCGAGCTGATGGAAAAGTGCGGCATTTACCACCTGCTGGTCATTGCTGATGACGGCACGTACTGCGGGATGATTTCAATCCAGGATTTGCTGAAGATCATT
>JAJYJL010000780.1 GCA_021789565.1 Acidobacteriota bacterium | reverse complement strand
GGGGCATCTTATTGAAAACAAAGGAAGGCCAAAATCAGGTCGCATAGCTGGAAGCGCATGTTCCCTGCCTCCTCAGGCCCTGCTCATTACAGGCCAACGGCCATCTCTCATTTAGTCACTCTCAGGCGGCCGGCACCTCGCAAAACGGTCGTGCCGGAGCCGTTGCAGCCCGGGTTGCGCAGTGCTATTCTCTTCTATCTTTTCCGGATTCGGGATCATTCCCGCCAGTGGCGATGATCGTACTTCGCCCGATCTTGCAACTCAGAGGATCCACTGTGTCTGCCTTCAAAAACCGATTCCAGTTAAGTCACCTTTTCCGCCTGGGCGGCATTTGCCTTCTATTGTTGATGGGCTTCGCGTCACTGGCGCTGGCAACGCAATGGGAGACGCTCTTCACCGCGCAAGACGTTCGCGACCGGCTTTCAACCCCAGCGGGGCGCGAGCAGGCACTTGGCTTCTGCCGCCGCATGGGAATTTCCAGGGTCTATCTTGAAGTCTTCCGCAACGGGTATGAGGCCGATGCCGCAACGCTCAAGACCTCGCGCGACTTTCTCCGCCATGCCGGCCTTGAGGTTTCCGGCTGCGTCACCACCACCGACTTGGGCAAGCCCTCCACCGGGTGGAAGGTGGCAGCCTGCTACACGAACCGCCAGAACCAGCAGCACCTCAATCAGATCTTTCGCTTTGCCGCCGGCCTTTTCGACGAGATCATGATTGATGATTTCTTTTTTACCGATTGCGAATGTTCAGAGTGCGCTGCAGCAAAAGGCTCCATGAGCTGGAAGCAATACCGCGACAAACTGATGGTTGAGATGAGCAGCAAGAATGTGCTGGGACCGGCACGAGCTGTCAATCCGCGGGTGAAAGTCATTCTGAAGTTTCCCCAGTGGTATGACAATTTCCAGAACCGCGGCTATGTGGTGGACAAGGAATCGGCGCTCTATGACCGCATATGGGTGGGCACCGAGCTCCGCGATCCTGCCTCCACCCAATGGGGCCACACGCAGCAGTACCGCGGCTTTTTCCTCTACCGCTGGCTGGCCGACGTTGCCGGAAGCAAGGAAGGCGGCGGCTGGTTCGATCCCTACGGGACCGACCCCACTTTCTATCTTGACCAGGCCTACGTAACGGTGCTGGCGGGAGCGCCGGAGGTCATGCTGTTCCACTACGGCGAACTTGATTCCCCCAAGTATCGCGCCCAGGCCGACGCGCTGGCCGACCATCGCTTTCAACTCGACAGCCTGGCCAAACTGGTTGGCAATTGGGACGGGATTCCGGCCTATAAACCTCCCAACAGCGACCCGGGCAACGAGCCTTATATTTTTGACCAGATCGGCATGATGGGAATTCCGCTGCTTCCCACGGCCCATTTCCCCGCCAAGGCGCAGGCTGCGCTGTTTACTGAACATGCCTTGGGAGACACAAATTTTGTCCCGGAACTGGATGAGTTTCTGCGCGGCGGGGGCACGGCGTTCGTCAGTGAATCACTGGCTCACCGGCTGAATGCTGACCCGGGCCTCGATCCAGACAACAAAGTGGCCCTGGAAAAGGATGAACTTCTGAAGCGGGTGCCCGAAGGCAGCGGTCAGATCATCGTTTTTTCGGACCAGCTGCCCAGGCTGGCAAACGTTGACTCGCAGAACCAGATTGCACAGCTGAATCCTGAAACCCGGGAAGCGCTGAGAAAGCTGCGTGCACTGGTGGCTCAGTTTGTGCCCACGTCGCTTGACGCACCGCCGCGGGTCGCAGTCTTCCCGATGCATGATCGTGTGGCCGTGGCGAATTTCACGGAACTTCCGGTAACCTGCCATCTGACCGGCCTTGGAGGTATGGGAACGAAACTTATGCAACTGTTTGGAACCTCAGAAGCTCGTATCACCGGCGATGGAAAAACGCTGTACCTGCCGCCGCACGGCGTGATGGTGGTGCGGTGAAGGCAAACAAACTTCGGAAACTGCAGACAGGCAACGAAATATCGCCGGAGTCCCACCGCCTGTGGGGGTTATTCCGGAGGTGGGTGGTCATAGTGTCAATTTTGGGAATCACTCTGACAGCCGTGCCAGCCACGCTTATGGCCCAGCAGGATCAGGCAAGTCCTCGCGCCCAGCAGGAATCTCAGTTACAGATGCGGCCGGTTGTTCCGCGGAAGGCAACGCATCCATTCCTCGACAGGACGAACCTGCTGCTGTTTGCGGGCGTGGCGGCGGTGCGAACGCTGGATTTCACCTCCACCCAGCACTTTCGCGAGCTGGGTAATAATGAAGTGCTGCTGACCAACAATATCGTGGACAACAAGCCGCTGTTTGCGGCTATTGAAGTGGCTGGGACGGCAGCGTCCATCGGCGTGTCCTACTGGCTTCACCGGACAGGCCATCACAAGCTTGAGCGATGGGTATCGATAGTTCATATTGGGATTGGGACGTTTGGCGCCGCCCATAATTATTCGCTCGGCCCGGCGCATTGAGACGGGCCGGATGGATTGGCCAAAATCCATCCGCGCAATTGCGTAGGTTGGAAAGCTTCGACTAAAATAACAGGCTGGCATGGATGGCCCTCAGGGTTTAGCCTGCCGCTGGAACCTCAGGGCGCGTGAATTTCTTGGTGACAAAGAACAATCGCAAGGCTCGTTCCTCCCGCTGGCTTCCGCTCGGCGCCGCCATTTGGATAATCCTGCTGACCGCCCCTCGGCTGGCCCGGAGCGATAACTTTGTCTTTTATTTCCCGAAGTCGCATTCCATCCTTGTCACCAGGAGTTACGGCGGTGTCCAGTATCTTCCCGTACTGCAACTTCTGAACCTTTTCGGCCAGGTGGGGGGCCTGAAGAAAGGGGGGAAGTCGCTGGAAGTCTGGCTTAACGGCGCGCAAATCCAATTCCGGCGGAATAGCCCTGATGTGAGACTGAACCGCTCCCGCCTCAAGCTGGAGCAACCCGTACGGGTGATTGAGGAAGAGTGGATGGTTCCGGTGGATTTTGTAACTTCCATTCTGCCCACGCTTATCAATCAGACGGTGGAATACCAGCAGGGAGAGAACAGGATTTTTGTGGGTGGGCTCAGGCCGAATTCCTTCACGCTCCACATGACCCCTCTGCAGGAAGGCGCACAGTTGACCATCCAGTTCACGTATCCGGTCAACCTGCGTACCGCGGCGCAGAATGGGAAATGGATCCTGTATCTGGGAAGCCACCCCGTTGAACCCCTCGAGTCCGAGCTTAAGTTCCACAATCCGTACGTCGCGCAAGTAAGGTTCGACGACCAGGATGGACAACCCAAGCTGATCATCACGCCTGCGGAGCCCGGCTTGGATTTCTTCCCCAAACTGGGAGAAGGTGGAAAGGTCATTGTGGCGAACATCTTAAGACCTGGAGCAATGGCAGCAACCCAGGTTCCAGCGCCGTCCGCGCCTGCAATTCCCTCCGCTCCACAATCGGCCCAGGCCGCGCCGCCAACCGCAAGCTCAGCCGCGACGGCAATTCCGGCGGTGGCACCCAATCTTTCATTGCCGGCGGTGGTGCTTGACGCGGGACACGGCGGGACTGACAACGGAGCACAAGGCAAGGACGGCTTGCTGGAAAAGAACCTGACCTTGCAACTGGTGGCACGGGCGCAGAAAGCGCTTGAAGCAACGGGGAAGTACCGCGTTGTTCTGACGCGCAATGGCGATGTGAACGTCGGGTTTGACCAGAGGGCCGCAGAGGCCAATTTCGTCCGCCCCATCGCCTTTATTTCATTTCATGCAGGCAATCTGGGCCCATCAACTCCTCGCATTGTTGTCTCCAGCTACCGTCCTTCCTCACCGCTGGGGATGACCTCGAGCCCCGATGCGAAGTCTATTTTTGTCAACTGGGACCTGGTGCAACTCCGATACATGGGCCAAAGCAGTCGTCTCGCCGTGGACCTCCAGCAGGGCCTGGAAAGGACGACGAAGGTGGCAAGGACACCGCCCATGGAACTCCCTGTGAGAGTGCTGCAAAGCATAGCCGCGCCCGCTGTGGCGATAGAGGTCGGGAGTCTGGACCCCAAAAGCAATTCCACAGCGTTGACCAACCCGTCTTTCCAGAAGGAAATTGGCGCTGCCGTAGCGACGGCCATTGAACAATTGCAGGGGGGGCAACAGTAGATTATGTCTCGCCGTGCGCTGATTCTCTCCATCGCCGTAGCCCTCGTGCTATGTGGGGGAATCTACTACCTGATGGTGCTGAGGCGGCACATCGCCCCGACGCCAGCCAGCACCTTACAGTCCGAACAGGCGGCCCGAACGCAGTTGAATGAACAGGCCCTGCAGCAGTCACCAGGCCAGACCCAGATTATCACGCTGTATTTTCCATCCTATGCGGATGGAAAGTTGCTTTCTGAAACGCGTCCTCTGAAGCTTTCTTCGGACAACATCAAAGCCATCCGACAGATCCTGCTGGCGCTGGTCGAAGGATCGCACCAGGGCCACGGCACCGCTCTGTCGCCGTCAACAACAATCCGAGCCGTCTTTCTGACGCCGGATGGGACCGCAATCGTCGACCTGTCCCAGGAGGCGCTGGCGGATTTTGAGCCGGGAATTGAAAGTGAGAGCCTGGCGATCTACTCGATTGTGGATTCGCTCTGCGCAAACATCCCCCAAGTGAAAGAAGTCAGGTTCCTTGTTCAGGGCCAGGAAGTCCAGACCTTGGACGGCCACATCGACCTGATGGGCAGTTTTGCCCCTGAGCCATCGCTGATTGCTCAAACACACTAAATCAGGAGAAATTATGTCCTCAGTACCCAAGACGCTTTCTGGCCTGCTTTATTCCGGTGGGAAGCTCGTGCGCGCCGGTCACCGCAAGGCGTCCGAGATTCGCCCCGTTGAAATCATTCCGAATTTCATCTCGAGTGCGGAAGGCTCGGCGCTAATCCGACTGGGAGAAACCCAGGTGATCTGCACAGCATCCGTTGATTCGGGATCGCCTGCTT
>JAJYJL010000779.1 GCA_021789565.1 Acidobacteriota bacterium | reverse complement strand
TGACCTGGTGACGCTTTCGGCGTGCGATACTGGGGTGGGCAGGATAGAGAAGGACAAGAAGGAGTCACGGACCTCGCCGACGCTTTCCTGTTCGCCGGAGCGAAATCCGTAGTTGCGAGCCTTTGGGAGAGCGACGACGAGTACACCGCGGCCTTGATGCAGCAATTTTATCGGCACCTGGCGCAGCACGAAGACAAGGATGTCGCTTTGCAGCAGGCAAAACTCGACCTAATTCGAGAAATCGGCGGCAACGCGCCGCCTTTTTATTGGGCAGGATTCATTTTGGAAGGAGAAGGATCATCGCCGGTAACCATCCCATGAACCTCACTCGACCCGAACGCGAAAAGATATTTCAAAAGGTCGTCACTCTGGTGGACAAGAAGCATTTCAAGCCGGACCTCAACGGCGTGGATTGGCACGCCGTCGTTGAAGAGAGACGTGCGCGCGTGCTTGACAGCGATTCGCCGGAGCAATTCGAACGCGAGATGCACGAGATGGTCGCGCAGTTAAAGACGAGCCACACTGGCTTCTTCCATCAGAGTGCACGAACCATTCCGGCTCGCCTTTCGATTAACGCAACCTTCGACAAATGCGAGGTATCCGGCGTAGAGCGGTGGATGTTTTTGGACATCCACGAAGGGGGGCCGGCGCACAGCGCGGGGTTGGAGCCGGGCGACGTGCTGCTTGCAGTGGCTGAAGAGGATATACGGCCGCCGAAGCAGCCAGTTTTCAAGATGGGGCAGGCCACGCGGATCACCGTCCTCAAACGTGATGGCAAAGAAGCGTCGCTGGATTTGAATGTGCCTTCTCCGAAAATGAAGAAGCACCCCGTCAATCCTCCGCAGGCCGTGGTGTTTCGGAAGCTTGACGCCGGAATCGGCCTGCTGCGCGTGACGATGTTTCCGGGAATTGTGGGGATAGACTTCGCCCGCGACATTGATCGCGCGATTCGAGAGTTGCACTGCGACCGGCTAATCGTGGACATGCGCGGAAACACCGGCGGCGGCATTGGGGGTCTGCGGCTGATGAGTTACCTCACCCCGGAAAAGAAGCCCATCGGATACAGCCTGTCGCGCGCGAGGGCCGAAAAAGGATTCAAAAAGGAATCACTGCCCCGGTTTGGGAAAATCCCGCACTCCAAACTTGCCCTTATATGGCTCGCTTTGCGCTTTGCGCGCGTCGGGGGGTCGGTTGCAGTCGTCACCGAAGGGCTCGGCCCTGAAGCTTTCCATGGACGTGTGGTGATGCTGGTAAATCATCACTCGGCGAGCGCGGCGGAGATTGTGGCAGGGTTCGCCGCCGAGAACAAATTGGCAACGATCGTCGGAACGAGAACGGCTGGCCGTTTGATGAGTGGCAGTGCTTACAAAGTCGGCCACGGATACGTCCTGGGCCTTCCCGCCGGCGCCTTCTATACATGGCAAGGCACGCTGCTCGAAGGCAAAGGAATCCAACCTGACGTGGAAGTGAAGCAGAATTACGATTCGCTTAAAGCGGGCCAGGATCCGCAGATGGAAAAAGCTGTCGAAGTCGCTCGGGCGCTCTGAGATATTAAGCTAGATTGGTTGGGGCTGGCATCAGAACGCTGATTTTTGACGCCTGCCTGGTCCCGAGGGGACTGGCTGCTAAGCGGCATGACAAAAAAGTTCCGCTGCGCGAATTGGAAACCCTATGGCTAGTGGGTTTCCACAACGGGAGAAGTCGTGGGATTGAAGAACAAGTCCGCGCCGAGAAGACGACCAGCCGTGAGCGCGCGACGAGAGGATGGTAACCCAGACCGTTGAAGCCCTTGATACCGCACAAACTGAGGCGCTGGCGGGTGTCGTCTCCTACAGACGGCCGCACGCAGTACTTCTGGACATGCGCTAGGCCGGGTAGGACTGGCGATCCAAGGACCAAGGATGCCGAGATCGCCGACGAAACGGTCCACCGATGGGTTCTTGGGTTAGGTAAGCTTGGGCCTAATATCGCCATTGTTTCCCTCCTTGGCGGGAAGCCAGGCGGTCGCAGCGAGTTCTCCTTCTATTCCTTCTGCGGAGGCTCTGACCGCTCCGGTGACAATCCTGGGCGCCTTCCCTTCCAGGATTGGTTGGATCGCTGGCACGGGGACATGTCAATCTGGCTCCGCCAGCATCCCACCGTGGATTTCGAGCGCATGGCTCCCGAGGATCTGGATGCTGTTGCCTCGGACATAAACGAATTGCTCTCTGCTGGTCGAACTGTTGTCGTTATGGATTCAGGCGGCGCGACGCGCACGGGGATGGTGTGCACCCACATGCACGCCATTGAGGACGCACGCGTGTCAGGCGGTGCGGAACTCCGCGCGCTAAGCAAGGAAGCGAAGCAGGTGGTTCACTCAGCTAGGATTCCGAGTCGCTCGGTCGAGGCACGGTTCCGCAAAGAAAAGAGGAGAGGACAGCGAGGACCCGGCGCGCCTCCTTATGAGGGAGGGCTGCCCGGCCTGGGAAAGCACCGATGATAGGCATGGCCGACCCTAACCGACACCTTCGATGAAGCCGCGGTCTGTGCTTTTCTGACTGCGCGCTGTTCCTCCGCCGACGGTACCCAGTGGATGCCGGAAGGGTTTCTCCCCAGCCGAAAGAGCGCCGAACGAGAGGCAGGCATCCTCCAGGCCAAGGCCCGCAACCGTATTTACACGGCGATCCATGTTCGGGACCCAGCAAAACTAGCCCGAGAGCGTGTCGCTAAGCTTTTCCGTCGCCCTCCCGGCGCAGAAGGGCCTCCCGCCTGGCCCGACGCTCGGTGAGCTCGCCCCGCAGGTCTGTGATTCGGGCCTCATGCTGCTTCACGATTTCCTCAAGCTCTGCTTTGGCTTGGCCGGAGCTCTGCTGGGCCTCAGAGCACAACTTCTCGCACTGCTTTTCTAGCATTTCAAGTTCGCGTTCGCGCCCCTCGATGCCCAGTCTCTTGATTCGCTCTGCGACGCTCCCTTCGTCGCCCCGCATAGTCTTCCTCTCCGTTGTGTAGCAGCCCGCTGTCATTTCAGGATGACTTTGTAATATCGCCATTCCCATCCGGCAGGCCGCACGTAAAACTCATATTTGCCGGCTGGCACGTGGCTCAAGTCCATCTTCACATGAAGTATTGGTTCGTGGTTTTCAAGTCGAACGGTCCCCGAAGCGGCGGCGAATACCTTCCCGTTTCGTTGCAACGATACATCATACGGACCGGGCTGATATCCCAATTCAAGTTGAATCGCGAGATCGAGCCGGGCGCGCGGGATAATCGCTGGCGGAGCCGGCGGAGCGCTCGATTTCCCACGCAGCAAGAGTTGCTTGCTGAAATCAACTGCGTACGCTTGGTAACTCTGGGGCGCAACCGTTTCCCTTGTGCGAATCCTGACGATCCCAATTACTGCCACGAGAACCGCAACGCTCCCCGCGGCCGCTGTAATCGCCGAAGGTTCGCGCCCCGCCGATCCTTCGTTCGAACTCGTCGAAAATCGAGTAGAACCTGATCAGGTGTTCCCGTCGGGCACCGCTCATGCCACTACGCTTCCGCCTTTCCAAACGTCTGCGAATGTACGTCACGTCAAATCCCGCCTACCGGCAATCCGGCGGCGGACAGCACCTACAACGTCGCCCATGGTGGTTTACAATGAGCCCCGCTTTAGCGGGCATGGATTTCCGAATCCATAAGAGTCACAGCCAAAGCGTCGCTGATGGATTTAGGTTTTCCAGCGCTTTCGTAAATTTGAACCAAATCGTGCCTGTCCTTTTCCTTCATAAATGGAAGGCAGGCGAAAAACAGACAGGTCGGGCTTTGCCACTTTCTCGGCAAGATACACCCTTCTCCGGGACGCCAAAATCCCCACACCCTGTCAAATAAAGACAGAATTTCATTGAATGCAGACGGCTTGATTTTTTCAAGGAAGCCATGCCTGGATCTGCAGGACTGGCAGCAGCAGCCACGGCGATTTTCTCGCATGGCTCTGCAGGTATCTCCCTCGAAATCACAGCCAAAATCTATCTTTGCTATATTCTCAGCAATCGCCTCGCGCTCTTCCCAGGTTTCGCCGAAATCTGGCGTATTGGACACCTTTTTCTGCAACTCAGCATGGTCATAGGGAGAGGGGGAGCACATCAGACGAAGACAGCTCCTACAAGTTACTTTTCCGCGGTCTTCCGTCGCATTTTCCGGAAGCGGAGAATCGCATCGCAAGGAAACATTTACAAATTGCCCACACAACGCACAGTGCGACCAGACCTCAGAGACATCCAGGCGGGCAGTATTCACTAAATGTATCGCCTTGCTCATGACAAACTTGATTTTACCATCCCCAACCTCCGCACGATCCGCGGGGACCTTTTTCTTTCCCTCGTCTTTGTTAGCTTGACGCTCGCTGCAATGAGAGCCATAGCCACGATGGTTGTCACAGCAATCGCCCACGGTCGCGTCAGCGTGAGTCATTCTTTCCTGGCATGTTGCTCTCGAAATGCGGTAAGCAGTTCTTGTTTAGCTTTGGCGGAGAGGGGGGCTGGATCGGGCAGTTTGCCCAGGGCCGCAGTCAATTGGCGCGAATTCTCAAAGTAGGCGTGGCAGTTGTCGCAGGTCGCGAGGTGGGCCTGGATCTCCTGGGCTTCGGATGATGAAAGGACGCCCTCATAGTAGTCCGTAATTCGTCCAACAGCCTCTTTGCACGTCATGATTTTGATCCCTCCCTACATCGGTACTCTTCACAGCTCAGTGCACGACTGCGGGAAATTCCCGCCACTCCCAGCCGGTTTTTCGGATAGCTAAGGAATAGTCGCCAGCTTTCAGGTTGCTGCAGTCCAACCGCAGGTGAAGCGTCGTGATGTGATTTTCGAACTTTCCCTCTGCCATTCCCCCAACAAGCGTTGTTCCGCCGCGTCGCACAGCTACTTGATATTCTCCCGGCTCGTTCCCGAGAGGGAGGCGAATCGTGAGATTCAGCAGCGCGCGCTCGAGT
>JAJYJL010000778.1 GCA_021789565.1 Acidobacteriota bacterium | reverse complement strand
GCATTTTTTGATCTGGCCGAACGGTTCCGTTCGGCAAACGACCCCAAACAAGCGAAGGCGCTGGGAGAAGATCTGGGGCGATTCGTCTTTGGTGAGTGATGCCCCAGGTTGAAACGTGGTCCAGGAGTCCAGCGCCCATCCGCAATCACCTGATTAGCTATTTCTTCCACGCCCGGATAAAGCTTTGACCTACAGCTTCAAGCTCCTTGTCCATCCCAAGCAAGGCGACCTCATTGTAATTGGATAGACACCGCCAGACGGCGCTGTGTCCCATAATTGACGCCTCTCCGAGCCACGCTTCGGACGGTGCCACGTCAGCGTCGCAAGTTTCCCCCTCGGCCTGCGCGGAGAGGCCGCCGAAGTCTAGGTGGTGCATGGATGAGGCAAACGAGTAGTAAGTCAGGTAAAGCTGCCCCATGCCAACGTCCTCGGCCATTTGACGTAGGGGCTTCTCGCTCCAAGACTTTCGGAGCCTCCCCCTCCTATCCGTGTAGCGAGGCTTTACCGCCTCAAACTGACTCTTCATCTCCTCCACATTCCTAAGATCGAGCTGCTGCAGGCGCTCCGGTTGATACCTATGTATGTAATCGTACAGACACTTCTGGCGAATCCAATGCCAATCCAGATAGTCGTCCAACTTCTCCTGGTGTAGCTTTAAGTAACCTGAGATTACGGCACCTTCAAACATGCTGCGCGCAACCCTCATTCCGTCATTGCCGTATCCGTTAAGGATAAGAAGAACAAGGGCACCGAACGAGTTCGAGACTATCTTGGAGACGTATCTGACGACCTTATGGAGCGGCTCGCTTACAGGTTTTCTAAAAATTTGGTTCTGGACCGATTCCAGCTCAAACACCGCCTTGAAAAACAGAGGATATTTGTTATGGACTTTTGGCCAGAAATCAGGAAAGCCCGCCACGATTTCCAGCTTTTCCTCGCACATACTCCCTCCACCGAAGACCCACGGCGTTCTCCTGTTACCTCGGGTTTTCAGGCCTTGGCCTCAGAATCAACCACGCATAAAAAACATGCCTCAGCCGCCCTCAGAACCGTACCCCTCCAAACTTGCTGCTGTCCGAAGCGCAATGATTCTGCTGCCAAAGGTCATGGTGGTCAAAAGCACCAGATCAATCAACGGGTGCCACATTCCCTTGAGCAGAGTTGCGAGCATAGCGATCGGGACAACGCCGACGCCGAACATAAAAAGCCCGAGGAATACGGCGAAGGGGCCCCAAGTCAGCAGCGTAAAGAGAAGGCCCTCCATCCACAGGGTCGCACCAAACACATAGGACGCAAGAAAGAGGGCAACGCTCGCGGTCGCTCGTGTGCGTCTAGGAATAGCAAGAGGGAGCACGATAAACAATATAAGGACAAGGGCGAACGCGGTAAAAACATGAAACAACGGGAGGAGCTTAGAGCTTGCCCACGCGGCTCCGAAAATCAAAAGGTACCCAACGCAGGCGAGTGCGAACGGAACAGCACCCCACAACAAAAAGGTGCCAAGTCTCGCTACACCCCCTTTGCCTTCACTGGATGTTCCTCCTTTGCGCAGGTATCGCTGCCGTGCACCCCTATACGCGCCCTAGGGCGTGGGCGCGTTGGGCGGGATTAGGTTCAACTTGCGCAAATCGGCCCAGAATTCACCGGGAATGGGGTGGCTGATGAGGCGGAAATTTTCTTCCAGCTCGGCCACGGTGCGAGCTCCCGGAATCACCGAAGCCACTGCCGGATGCGCCAGCGGAAACTGCAAGGCGGCGGCCTTCATGGGAACCTGGTGGCGCTGGCAGACCTCTTCCACTTTTCGAACTTTTTCCAAAATTTCAGGCGGCGCGTCGGCGTAGTTGAATTTTGCGCCCGGCTTTGCGCCAGTGGCCAGGATGCCGCTGTTGTAAGGCCCGCCGATGATGATGCTGATCTTCTTCTCGACACAGAGTGGCAGCAGTTCTTTCAAGCCGGTGTGGTCAATCAGGCTGTAGCGGCCGGCCAGCAGGAAACAATCAAAATTGCCTTCGCGAGCGAATCGGGCGGGCATTTCCGCCTGGTTCATTCCGGCGCCCACCGCCTTGATTTTCCCTTCCCTGCGCAACTGGTCGAGCGCTGGATAGGCGCCCTTGATGGCCTGGTCGTAGTAATCGTCAGCGTCATGGATGTGCAGGATATCGATCCGGTCGACCTGCAGGCGCTCGAGGCTCTCATGGAACGACCGCATCGTGCCGTCATAACTGAAATCAAACACCGGCTTGAACGGGGCCGGATTGTCAAACTCATCCTTCTCCAGCGTGCCCGGCTCGACCGGTTCGAGCACCCGGCCCACCTTGGTGGCCAGCACGCGCGAATCAGAAGGGATTCCGGCAAGGCCCTGCCCCATCCACTTTTCGCTCTTGCCGTGCCCGTATAAAGGCGCCGTATCAAAAAAGTTGATGCCCAGTTCCTGCGCGCGCCGGATGGTGGCGACGGCTGTTTCTCCCTGAACGTCCTGGAACAAACCTCCGAGAGGAGCGCCGCCCAGGCCCAGGCGCGTCACCTGCAGAGAAGTTTTTCCGATTTGAACTTTCTTCAAAGGGTCCATCGAACTCTCCCACCGTTGGTTTTGATGAAGGCAACGATCCAGCCAGGCTTCAGTCGTTCCCGCAGGCTTGGCAATCTATCACGCACCGAAGCGTCAGGGCAAGCCTGGACGCAGGTTCTTCGACCGGCCGCCGTCGTTCGGCACATCAGGGACAGAAATCTCAAGGTTTCTCCGCCACATCGCCCGCAATCCGCGATGGTGTATAATACCAATCATGGAAGGCCTTATCGTCTTCGTCATTCTCATGGCCGTGTGGTTTCTGATCCTGCCCAGGATTCCCGGCGTATCCCGCTTCACTTGATCGCCGCGCCCCCCGGTCCGGTCGGGCCGGGACGACGCTCCTGATAACAAAAACTGTGGGTGAACATCCTCTATGCCAATCTTTGAATACACTTGCCAAAAGTGCAAAAGGACCTTTGAGAAGCTGGTGCTGAGCAAAAACCAGCCGGCCCCCGTGTGCCCCAAGTGCGGCTCAAAGAAGACCGAGCAGCAGTTCTCGACCTTCGCAACCTCCGGAGCATCCGTCAGCGCCGGTGGTGGAGCATGCGCGCCTTCGGGTGGTGGTTGACGCCTCAGGTAAAGGGCGGTCCGCCCTTTCATTCACGCAAAGATAGATGGGTTGACGAATGATGGCCCAGGAATAGCTGCGCGGTTTTCAGCGCAGAGTTTGTACCGTTCTCCCCGCAGGGTTGTCCAACGCCTTCGATCCCAATCTAAAACGAGGACGAGTATTTCAGCCAGGCATCCTTAAGGTCTTTGCCTCGGAACGCCCACGTTCGTTCATCAATCTGCTCAACGCCCTCTCGCGCCTGGAAGTAACGCACTCCACGGGTGGTAAACTGGACTTTGGCCTCCACCGGCCCCTCCATCCGGTAGGGTTTGATTTCACCCAGCCTCTCCATGGCACGCCGCGCTTTTTCCTTAATCAGAGCTGCGGCTGCCGGGTGAGGAAGCATAAAGCCCGCCGTCCGGCTGGCTCCGGATTTCACGGCAGCGCACTCGGCCTGTGGCACCAGCGCGTGGAGTTCCTCGCAGGCGGCGGCGTCTCCGGAAAGCATGATAGTGGGAACACGCAAGGAGCCGGCCAGCATCACACGCACGCCAATCTCGCCCACGGGCTTGTTATTGACCCACATATTTTCAACACCCAGGGAACTGAAGGAATGGTTGAGGATTCCGTTCATCGCACCGGCCATGGCGTGCTGGCCGATAAAAATCATAGCCGCGTAGGAAGGATCCAGCTCCAGCGTGGGCGCCACGGGCTGCCCGGTCAACAGGAGCGCCTTTGGATTGATGTCGAGCGCTGAGAGTGACCGGCTGCTATCGTGGCCGTCCCAGACGACAACGCCTGTCGCGCCCCCTTCCAGCAAGCCGTCGACGGCAGCATTAACTTCCCCGGTCAATAGCTTGCGGGCCTCCTGAAAGCGCGGACTTTCGAGGGGTTCGCACTGGAGCTCCGAGCTGAAAACTCCCGACACGCCCTCCAGGTCCGTAATCATAAATACTTTTTTCGGCTTTTCGCCCTTCGATGCATTTGGATTGAGTACGGCCAATAAAGAATCAACTTGCGATTGCGACATCCGGATTTCCCCCTTCCCAGAGCTTTCTCACTGCAGCGGCCTGGCCCATGACAGGAACCCGCAACCAAGTCTCCCCAAAGTACGGGGACGTATTCTACACCTGCCGGAGCCTTGCGGCCCCCTAAATTCCGTCCCCATGCGAAATTGAAGCTGCGAACGCTTGTCAAGACTGGGAGTACAGTGCCTGGGTGCGGCAGCATTGGCGCTTCAAGGCGTTGATGTTCAGGCATGAAATGCAAAAGCGCGATCTATGGCGTCTATAATAAAAAATTATGCCAATGCGGCGGGGATATGTGAGAATATACCCGATTACTTTTAATCTAGGCAATCACGAGTGTCAGACTTCCAAATCATTCTCAGTTTCAAGAACGCCATGATTTTCACTCCCGGCGTACTCATCAATGGGAAATAGTACATCAGATCATTCGTCTCCTCAGAAGCGAGCGGTGACGCTGCCGCGCGTTATGGTCGCCACCACGGCCATGCTGACCTTTATCTCTTTCTGGCGCGCGGCGGCCATTGTTCTGAACGATCTCGGCTCTTCGGCTTTTTACGCCGGCGGCATCGCCGAACAGGCCATCGGTAAGTCCGCGCCCTGGTTCATCCTGGCCATCATGTTGTTTTCGTATGGCGTTCGCTCCATCTACATCGAAAGCTGCAGCATGTTCGTGCGCGGAGGCGTGTACCGCGTGGTCAAGGAGGCCATGGGCGGCACGCTAGCCAAGTTTTCAGTCTCGGCGCTGATGTTTGATTACATCCTGACGGGCCCGATCAGCGGCGTCTCCGCAGGCCAGTACCTGGTGGGCTT
>JAJYJL010000777.1 GCA_021789565.1 Acidobacteriota bacterium | reverse complement strand
CGCCCAACGGACACCAGTTGATCGGCTATTGGGTGGGATATTCCCGATCGAAGACGATCCCGCTCCGTGACGTTTCCCCGCAGTGGGACGTCATCATTGTGGCCTTTGCTGCGCCGGTGAAGGGTTCAACCAGCACGCTGCAGTTCAAAACGCCTGCCGGTTACACCAAGGAGCAGTTCAAAGCTGAGATCGCCGCCATGCAGCGGAAAGGGAAAAAGATCCTGATCTCGCTGGGCGGCGGCGGTGCGGTGGTCACGTTGAATACGGCTGAGGACCTGAAGAAATTTGTCGATAGCGTTGGCAGCATCGTCGCTGACTATGGTTTTGATGGCGTCGACCTTGACCTTGAAACGCCTTCGCTGATGCTCGATCCCGGCGACACAGACTTCCGCAAGCCGACCAGCCCTTGTGTCGTCAACCTGATTGATGCCATGCGGCAGCTTCGCAAACGATTCGGCCGGAAGT
Source organism: Acidobacteriota bacterium (assembly GCA_021789565.1). Next base: position 4,493 of record JAJYJL010000777.1, on the reverse strand, counting down.
TCATGCTGGCCGAGGTTCCCGAGGGCCCGCAGGTGCCGGCGGGGTATGTCACGTACGCCGGCCAGTTCGGTTCGTTCCTGCCGGTGATTTATGGGACGCGAGACTTTCTCTCTTTTGTGGACGTGCAGGATTACAATACGCCGCCGCTTGAGGGAATGGACGGAAACTACTACCTGCCGGAAACGGCCGACTATTACGTGGCGATGACCGAGATGCTGGTCCATGGCTTCCAGGTGGGCCGAAATCCTAAGTCCTATTTCCCGCCGCTGCCTCCGCAAAAGGTGGCTGTCGGGTTCCTGGTCGGACGTTCCAAGCTGGCAGAAATTGAGAAATCCGTGCGCTACCTGATTACGGGCAAGCCTTACGCCGGCGGCGAATACAGATTGCAACGAAAGGCCGGCTATCGCAATTTCAACGGCGTCATGTTCTGGAACATCCAGGCGGACCGCGCGGACAACTATCAAATGTCGAACGCCATCGGCCCGCTACTGCACAGCCCGCCCGGGCGGTAGCCGCAGCCGAGGTGCTAAAAATCGCGGGACCTCCGGGAAACGAGACCTTGTGCTTTCAACATCACTCAACGCTTGGCGCCGCGGCGGTGATAACCCTGCCAGACGTATTCGAGGGCTTCGGGCAGGGTTTGGCGTTTCACAGCGTGGTCAACGTGGCCGGCGTTTCGCGCAAAGACAAACTGGTAGTGGTAACCCTTGGCGGCGAGTACTTTGGCCATATGTTCATTAGCGACGACCCAATCATGCATGCCGTCGCGCATGGCGTTCGGATTCAGAAGGTCCCTGTCGCCCACTTCCATCCAGATTCGCAAAGGCTTGCGCGGACTGTCGGGAATCAAGTGTTCGTGAAATTCCCACGCGCCGTGCGGCGTCTTCGGGTTGTAAGGCCATTGCTGATTGACGAAGGTGCCCGAGTAGGACAGAACGCGGCGGTAGAGTTCCGGGTGATACCACGCCATGATCAACGCGCAAGCGCCGCCGGAACTCCCGCCCATCGTCGCGCGGCCATTGGGATCTCTGGTCAGCTTCACGTGGCATTTCGCCTCCACCCGAGGCAGGACTTCCTTCTCCACAAACTCCGCATACCGGCCTGACATCGTGTCGTATTCCAGCCCGCGCTCGCTGCCTTGGGCGTCGCCGCCGCCGTTGCCGATGGAAATAGCAATCATCACGGGCACTTTGTGCTCGGCGATCAGGCTGTCGAGCGCCGTGAACAGCATCTGGTCGGGTCCATCCGCGCCTACGATGAAGGGCGCTGCCGTGCCCGGAACATACTGTTTGGGAACATAAACCGCCACCCGGCGAGTGTAGGGAGCGGGGTGGCTGGTGGTCACCACCAGTTTGGCGGGATTGCTGGGATCCGGTGTGCCAAATGTACCGGCTTCACGAGTGATGCCGGGATAAATTTTGCTGTCTGTAGAGCTCATGGTGAATTCATATAACGTGCCATGCTGCAAGCCATCCTGTTTCGCCATTTCCGGGGCGCGATTGTGCGCGGGTCCGATGATAAAGTTGCCGTCCGCGTTTGCCGGAGGCACACTGCCATCGGGCAATTCTCTGGCTGCGACATACCCGGGAGTGTGTGGATCGCGAGTTGGCGGCGTGGGACGCTTTTGTGGCCGCACTTGAGTTGCTGCCAGGAATGAGCCGGCTAACAGGCAGATCAGAAGCGCCATACTCTGCGAACGGGCCATCGGAATTCCTTTCAGCTTCGGTGAAGTAAGTCTCACGCTGCCAGGAGGGACGATTGAAGCAGCCTTTTAAGATACGCCGCGCAACCGTCCAGCCCCAAAGCACGCGCGGGGAATACACCACCGATGCCTGCGCCAAAAAAGGTCAGCGGGCCTTGCAAGCGGCCGCCGTAATGCTGGCCGAATCTCTTTTCCGGCTTACACAAACTACGATTAGCAGGCCGATCGGGACGAAGAGAACTGGCGGAGAGGCAGGGATTTGAACCCTGGGTACAGGTTTTCGCCCGTACAACGGTTTAGCAAACCGCCGCCTTAAGCCACTCGGCCACCTCTCCGACGATTTGAGCGTTAATTTTAACCCGCCGCACCCGCCCGTGGCTAGTCCAAAACCACGGAGGCCGCCTTCGTCGCACCTGACAGAGTGCAGGGGAAGGGATTTCACCCTGCCATCCTGAGCGTAGCAAAGGATCATTGCATCCATTTCTAGAGAAATACACAGATGCTCAGCTGCGCACAGCACGGCAATTTGCGCCTTACGGCAACCGGCGTGCGCTCCAGTTAAACCGTGCACAGGCACGCCGTATTCTCAACCGGACACGCCGAGCAAGCGGGCGAACCGTTCCGGATCGCTCGCCAACTGCTGTGAGTAAGTTGCCGCCTGGTGGAACGCGTACAGCAACTGATTGCGAGGCCCAAGGTCAAAGACCTCCTCCGTTCTGGCCGCGGCGTCGGCAGCGCGTCCCTTGTTCCAGGTAGCGTCCAGCTTTTCGAGCAGCCTCTGGTCGCGCTCCGCGATGGTGCGGATCAGGGCCGCCGTGGCTTCAGGAGTCCGCTGCGGTCTTGCGGCTTCCTGCACCAGCACCGTGATGCGCCAGAAGACGTGCTCCAGGTATTCCACTGCAAGCCGGAAGGCGAGGAAGTCGTCCAGGTTGTCGCGCACCTGGGCTTCGCTGAACACAAGCTGGCTGAGCAGCCGCCGGAAGGGCGGGGCATTCACCATGCGCGACCGGCCCGCCGCCTTTAGATCGTCATCGCTGCTCCAGGGCACTGGCAGGAAGGGCTGCATCCATGCCGGGGAGCACGACCTCTCGTTCGGCGTGATCTCGTAAAGCGTCGTAAAGATGTCGGACCAGTTGTCATTCCACTCGGCCTGGTAATGCTTTTCGACAAAGCGCCGGAAGGCCGATGAGCGTGCCGCCGAGCTGCCTTCGTTCAACGCAACCGCTGTATAAGCGTAAGTGTCCCACAACGACTGTTGGATGTAGCGCGACGGCACCCAATTGGTGACGATCACGCCCAGCGCGCGCGGACTGTCAATACGGCTGTAGGCGTCGGCGAACGCGTCAATGTTACGCAGAGCATTGTCGCCGGCGCGCGGTCCCCATCGGCAGGAGATGATGGCCGGGGCCCCGATTGCGCGCAGCCCCGCATCAACCACCTTGCGCGCCGCCTGCTCGAGCGGTTTCGGTTCGGTCACGTAGTACTGCCAGTCCATGATGATGATGTCCTTGTTAAGGCGCGGCAGAACACCGGGCTGCTTGTGGAGAACAAAATCGCCCCAGACGATCAGATCCTTGCCCATCCCGCGCGCGATTCTATCCAGCGAATTCACGTACTCGGCCCAGATCTCGTCACGGGTTTTCTTCTCGAGGGCCGCTCGCGACAGCTCAGATCCGCCCCAGTTCACTTCATCGCAGCCGCCATGGAAATAACGCGAGGGGAAAACCTCCGCGACTTCGCGATAAAGGTCTGCGAATAGCTTCAGGGTTTCGGGAGCCACCGGACAAACCGCGGAAAAGTTATTGCGTCCTCCCTGCATCGCGTCCTGCAGGTGGGCGTATTGCTGAACACCGGTAATAAAGCGCGTGTGACCGAAGGATTCGATTTCGGGGATCAGTTCCACGCCGTGCTGCTGCGCGTACTCGGCCAGTTCCCTGGCCTGCTCGTAAGTGAGGGCGTTCTTATGAGTGATAAGTTCAGGATGGCTCTTAAAACGAAAGGCGCAACCCTGGTCGTCCGCCAGGGAAATCAGGTAGGCGTTCAGGTTCCATTCGCGGCAGAAGTCGATGGCGCGACGGTAATAGGACGGATCTTCCGGCATGCGCCCCGCATCTGCCATCAGGCCGCGCAACTGCCCGGCCCCTTTTTTTGTTTCTCCCGGATTGCCTTGCGCGGAAGCTTCGGGCGACCGCGAGTTTTGGTTCGGGGCTCTTGAAGCGGCGCTGCCTGCAACCGGTGCCCCTTTGGCAATCTGCTCCGCCAGCAGAGTTGAGCCGGCGATGCCGGCGATGCCGCTCGCAAGAAAATCCCGGCGAGATTTCTTCCCGGTGTTGTTTGAGTCTCTGGTTCGCAAGATATCCTCCTTCGTCATGGCATCTTACCTCAGCGGAGAGAACCGGAAGGTAATTTTGTGTGGAAGGATTGCCAGGGTGGTTCGTCCTGGCACTATTAATCGGGCGCGGTTTGCCAATACTTGAAGCCTCTAATCTCATCATTGTCGTGCTGAGTGCGGAGATTCCGCTTGACACGAAGAATCGGCCCCACCTAGACTTCTTATGGCGGGCTAAACCGAACAACTAAATCATACGCAAGGAGCGCACGATGTCACTACGCATCAATGACACGGCCCCGGATTTTGTCGCTGAAACCACCCAGGGAACCATCAGGTTTCATGAATGGATTGGCGATGGCTGGGCCATCCTGTTTTCCCATCCCAAAGACTTTACTCCTGTGTGCACCACGGAACTCGGCTATATGGCGGGTCTGCAAACGGAGTTTTCAAAAAGGAACT
>JAJYJL010000776.1 GCA_021789565.1 Acidobacteriota bacterium | reverse complement strand
ACAGGAATACAATGAGAGTCGTCCTCACGCATCTCTCGGTGACCGGACGCCTAGCGAGTTCGCCAGTGAGAGCGCGGCTAGCCGCGCTCTCACTGCCACATAAACCCGTCGAAGACTAACTCTGACGCTGGTACAGGAATACTAGGCCCTTCACCGTTGCACAACACTAACAATCTCATTGTACAAATTACCGGGCAGGCCATCCGGCTATGCCCTTGAGGAAAAGGCTAATTTGTGAATGCTGAAAAGTTGTCGCGCACGATCCAGTATGCCTGATGTTGGATCTGGCACTTCATGCCAACGGCCAGAACCAGGCTACAGAATTGACACCCCACAGCCGCTGGTCAGTCACATTAGACTATACCGCAAATGCTTCCGCTCTTTCCTCCCTGCATCTGGATGAATCAAGTGGGGCTTGAATGCACTCGATTCCGATTTAATCAAAGATCCGTTTCGGTACACCAATATAGTTCTCTGAGTTGAAGCATTGCGCTTCGCCACACTATCATTCGGTGCAAAGTTTTCGACGATATCTTACATAGATGACCGCCACCACGCATGAAATCAAAACGCTGGCGACGAGACCAGTGAACGCCGAAGTGATGAGGAAGCTCAGTGTCCAGGTGAGAATCATCCAGGCGAAGGCGTCACCTGGATCTCGAAAGCTCCTGCTAATTCTGTTAACGAGCGCTGTCCGAGTGGCATATTTAACTTCGATAACTCTCGGGTCCAATTCTTCGCGATTGCACATGCCAAAATTCATACTATCCATTACCCCCTTTATTTCTATCTGCTTGAGACTGAAGGTACACCGCCGCCGCGTGGTAGACGGATGTTACTCTTCCAGCATTTATCCGAACAACCATTGAAGCGCCGAATTCAGCAGTTGCTTTTTCGTTCTTCGAAATGCACTCCAACTGATTCATCACACTTCCCGATGCCCCATCGATGTGAAGTCGAGGCACGCTCGCAGAACTCCAGCGGCTTCTGATCTTGTGTTTAGCACTTCGAGGGCCATTTCTCAATATCGATATGCAATGCCCCGTAAGTGATTCATCTGCACACTGTTCCATAGGATCGTCTCGCCAACATGCCAATGGCCTAATTGTCTCGATTCTGGACCATTCTAGACGCCGCAAGGCAGAGGTCCTCTCAGATTTTCCTTTGAAATACACCAGACAAGACAGACACTCTCAGCTGCGCGCGTCACTTCGATCAATGTTCCCAAACACACTTGCCGCGCACTTGGTCATCTGTAAGAAATCGATCTTCAGTCTGCAACGACAAGAGGATCTCCTGTTCTTCAAAGGCTTGGACTTTAGAACGTTAGTCACTTCTGATGGAACCATCTGCCCCAGGGCCGACGCATCTAAATTTGGCCGGGGACCAACGTAGGTATCATCCGGGTCGGCATCATCAGGATTGCTATATGCAAGGTTCTGGCTTAGCGGTGGGATGGGGATATGGAAAATCCCCTGAAGTATTTCGCCGAATTGCGCGCCCCGCGTGTGGAGCGAACGCGCGAGCACGTACTTGAGGAAATCCTGCTGATCGCTATCGCCGCGATTCTGAGCGGCGCGGAGAGCTGGAACGATATTGAAGACTATGGCGATGCCAAGCAGGAGTGGTTGAAGACTTTTCTGACTCTTCCTTCCGGGATTCCCTCTCACGACACGTTTAACCGCGTTTTTACGGCTCTGGATCCGGCGGAACTGGAGAAGGGCTTTGTGGCCTGGGTCAGTTCGATGGCGCGGCTGACGGACGGCGAGGTGGTATCGGTCGACGGCAAGTCGTTGCGCGGTACACGGCAGGGGGCGGGCAAGGCCATCGTGCACATGGTTTCGGCGTGGGCCGGGGCCAACAACCTGGTGCTGGGCCAGCGCAAGGTGGATGACAAGTCAAACGAAATCACCGCCATTCCCAAGTTGCTCGAGGCACTGGAACTGAGCGGGACGGTAGTTACCATCGACGCCTTGGGCTGCCAGAAGGCGATTGCTGAAAAGATCGTGGAGAAGAAGGCCGACTACATTTTGGCGGTCAAGGACAATCAGGGCCATCTGCTGGAAGAGGTGAAGGATTCGTTCCGGATGCTGCAAGCCGTATCGGTGACTGAAGAGATCGACTGCGGCCACGGTCGCGTGGAACGGCGTAACTGCGCGGTGATTGCCGACACCACCCTGGTTGAGCAGGCCGCCGAGTGGACGGCTCTGCAAGGCCTTGTGCGGATTGAAGCCGAGCGCTAACACAAGGCTTCGGGCAAGACCGAACGCGAAGTTCGCTATTACATCACCAGCCTGAAGCCGGATGCGACGAAATTGAACGCAGCAATCCGCCAACACTGGGGAATCGAAAACAAGCTGCATTGGGTGCTGGACGTGGCCTTCAGGGAAGATCACAGCCGCAAGCGAGCAGGATACGCGGCCCAAAACTTCTCCGTACTAAACCGCATCGCCCTGAACCTACTCAAGCAGGAGAAAACCTCAAAGCGCGGCATCAAGGGAAAACGACTCAAAGCCGGATGGGATCATGACTATCTGCTCAAATTACTCGGAATTTAGATGCGTCGGCCCTGCCATCTGACCATTTTCTGTTTGAACAACTGCCCCGGTGTGCTACCATTCCCGCAGCTTCGGCTGAAATTGAAGGCGGAGTTCTCCAGGGATGGCGGCGAGAAGACCGAACAACTCGGCTTCCGAGCACGATCAGAATCGAAGTACAAGGACGAGAGATCCGCTTTGCCCTGGAGTCGAGAACGCTGAAGAGTCCGTTCCGGCTCATCATCAAACCATTTCGGAATCTCGCGTCACAATGTCTGCTTTCAATCACTCAGACATGCATGTTGCCGGCGGACAGAAGTCGATCGAGACACACTCCATCGTCGGGAACTGGGTGTTCGATATCCTGCACGATAAGCTGACGTGGTCCAAGGAGTTGTTTCCCTTCTTTGGCGTTAAATCCTCAGACTTCGCAGGTACGTTCGGCTCATTCCTGAGCCTCATTCATCCTGAAGACCGTTGGAAAGTCGCTCATTATGGCGCCGCTGCAAAGTCGCGAAAAATCGACGGCTTTATCGGCTTTGAGTACCGTGTTTGCCGGCCTGATGGGTCGGAGCGTGTCGCTCTGGATCAATGGGCAGTCAAGTTTGACAAGAACGGAAAAGCAGTTGCTGCAGCTGGCGTCGTGATTGATATTACCAATTTGACACTAGTTGAGGAGCGATGCAACTCGCATTTCGAGCAAACTGCGATTGGCATAGGAACGATTACGGAAGATGGGCGCTTCCTTTCAACAAGCCGACGATTGCAGGCATACCTTGGCTACTCCGAGGCTGAACTGAGCAAAATGACTTCCCGGCAGGTGACACATCCAGAAGATTACCCCTACGAACAGGGTGTAGAATCGCGACTGATAATGGGTGCCCCTCCATCCGTATCCTGGACTAAGCGATTCATTTGTAAGAACGGAACAACGCGTCGGGCTCATGTCACCCTTTCTCGGTTGCCCTTTCCCGACGCACGCCTATTCCTCTTGGGTGCTGTACAAGATACCGCTGACATCGGAATATCGACTATGCACCTCGCTGCAACCCGTAGGGCTCTGCACATGCTAAGCGATTGCAATGAAGCGTTAGTTCGAATGGATTCAGAGCAATCGCTTCTCGATGACATATGCAGGATCGCGGTAGATGTTGGCGGCTACAGGTTGGCTAGTGTCCTTTATGCCAAGGACGATCTCCGGAAGAGCGTCCTTCCAGCCAGTTGGGCTGGCCTTGATGATGGATACTTCTCCGAGGTTTGCATGAGTTGGTCAGATACTTGCCCAGAGGGACTCGGCCCCGCAGGCGCAGTGATTCGAAGTGGTAAGTCCTTCATAGTGCCTGATATAAGTGCGGATCCAGGATATTCTCCTTGGTTATCAAGTGCATCTCGACGCGGTTACCGGAGCGTTGTTGCGCTTCCATTGATCTGGGAAGGACGTACCTTCGGCGTGTTTGGCCTTTACAGCGCTGAATATAGAAATATTGCAGAAGAAGAATTAGCTCTGTTACATAAACTAGCGGACAACCTCGCATTTGGGATCATGAATACGAGAGCCCGAAAAGAGCAAGAGCGGCTACGTACAGCTATACATAAAATTGGCGAAGGAATTTCGGTAAGCACAGGACATGACTTTTATCACCGCCTTCTGCTCAACCTAACACAAGTCCTCGGAGCAAACGGCGCCGCTATTATGGAGAAGCAGCCTGATGCTGAGGAAGAAGCTCGTGCAATCTGCGCGCTGGTAAATGGTCATTTTCTGCCCAACCTGCGCTATTCAATGAATGGAGGGCCTTGCACATCTCTCCTGCAGCAAGAGTCTCTCGTCATTGCCAAAGGTCTCCGTTTGGCCTTCCCGGATGCCCCGTTGCATTCCGTTCTTCAAGCCGACGCTTATGTTGGGCGGGCACTCTTCGACGGAAAGGGAGAGAGAATCGGCTGGATCTTCGTGGTTTTTGAGAGCCCGATTAGTGATGTTGAGCTCGCAGTCTCAACCCTTAATGCATTTGCAATGCGAGCCGCCGGTGAAGTCGTTCGTCAACGCGACGACTTTCGATTACGCGAGCAGGCCGAACTCCTGAATAGAGCTCATGATGCTATCTCAATCTGCACACTGGATCAAAATGTCTTGTTTTGGAATCAAGGCGCTGAACGCCTCCTTGGCTGGACTGCTGAAGAACTTCTTGGGCGACGTATCCCCGATATCATCATCGCTCAGGACACAGTGTCTGAAAGCATTCTTGCCTCCTTGCTGCAATGTGGTGAATGGGCAGGTGAGCTGACCGAGAGAACAAAGGACGGTCGCACAATCGTTGTTGTCTCGCGCTGGACACTACTGCGCGACGCCGCGGGAAAGCCGAAGTCCATCCTCTCAATCAGCTCAGATGTGACTCAGAAAAAGGATACTGAGGCCAGTTTGCGGCTACTCGAAG
>JAJYJL010000775.1 GCA_021789565.1 Acidobacteriota bacterium | reverse complement strand
AGAATAGTTATGATTTCGCTCTCATTTTTGAACAACAGTTGAATCTCAAAATGAATACCCCTTAAAATCCTGCGATCGATCGGCGATGGTCGCCAGCCGCTCTCCATTATCGACAATATCCACCGGCAACAGCTTCTCCGCGGCCAGCTCCGGATACTGCCTCCTCAGGTCGGGCACGGTCATCCGGTCCACGTACTTGACATTTGCGGAACCGGGCACCCGATGAGGTCTGTGTAAAGCACCGATTTCGATCCCATGCCCACGAAGGTAAATCGCAGCCATGAACTCCCGTCACTGCTCGATGGAACGAGCAGTCCTTCTTTGAACAATCTGCTGCACTAATGAGAATCGGTAAAGCCGCTTGCCGATCCTACGTAGGCCGCTAGACCGGCTCGTCAATTTCCAAAGCCGGCGGCTCATGGGTTTTCGCTCTCCGTGATGCCGCGAGCCTGACCAAAAGTGATTCCGGTGAACATCAAGACTAGAGCTCCAGCCAGAGCGAAAGAACCGAAGATGAGCGCGTGCACGACGACGGCATAGGCGAAAGCCACATCATGCGGGACATTAAAGGCTTCGAGCGCCAGGGTGGACAAGTAATGGTGCACGCCGATATATCCCGGGGCGGATGGGAGGGCCATGCCGAGATTGGTTGCCACAAGTGTGAGAACTCCGGCCGGGAGGAGCGGCGTAATGCCAAATCCCCACAAGACACACACGTTGACCAAGCCGCCGAGCACACATGAAAGGAATGTCCAGAAAAGCACTCGCAGGGCAACGGGAGGCGAACGCAAGGGGCTGAAACCGACGATAAAATCCGCTAGCCAATGCCACCAGGGACCTTCCCGCAACCGGCGCGGCGACACGCCCCGCAAGAATTCCGCCCAATCCACTAGGCGCGCACCGGCCCAAACCACGGTAATGAGAGCTGCGCATAAACCCAGGAAGACGATGCCGCCGATGACCCCTGCCCATGCTGCCCACTCAGGTAACGGCACGGCAAGGTCAAGCACCATCAGGAATATCAAAAGAACGCCGACATCCAAAACCTTCTCGACGATGATGCTCGAGAGCGCTTGCGAGGCCGACACCGGCGCCTTTTGTGATAGGACCCCGGCCCGCACCAGCTCGCCCATCCGGCCTGGCAGCACGACGTTTCCCAGGTAACCAATGAGTAGAGCCGTCCACAGAGAGCGGCGGGCCAAGTGACCCTGAGCGTCCAATAGCCAGGCCCATCGTTCGACTTTGGCCCACATGGTCGCGGCGAGAACCAGCCAGCCTAGAACAAGAGGAAGCTGAGAAATACGCTCCAAGTCAGAAGCGAGGTCCAAAAGGGGCACTTGGCCCCAGGCCAATACAAGCGCTGCGGCACTAACGAGTGCCAGTACCAACACCCGCAACGCTGTCTTCATCGTTGGGCCTGCGTTAAAGGTTTGCGGCTCGAACGCTCTTTCTGCTCATCCCACGGCACAAACACCTCTCCATCAGGTCGGTGAAAGTCCGAGTTGATCAGCAGTTTTTCCAGCCAAACGATCAAGACGATGTAGAGATATCGGCTCCCCATCTCTTCGACGTGGAGATTAGAACGTCCGAGCTTGCGGTTTCGCCACCGAATAGGCACGACGGCATACGAGTATCCGCGCACGATCGCCTTGAGCGGAATCTCGACCGTCAGATTAAAATGGGGCGAAAGAAGCGGGCGAACTCCATCAACCACATAGCGGCGGTACCCTTTGAAGGCGTTCGTCACATCGTTATAGCGCAGCGAAAACAATAGTCGCACGAACAAATTGGCGAGGCGATTCAGAATGTGCTTGAAAAGCGGATAGTTTTCGACGTGTCCGCCTCGGATCCAGCGTGAGCCGAACGCGCAATCTGCCTTGTCTCTCAAGACATAGTAATACTCGACGACGTCGTCGGGGTCATCCGAATCATCGGCCATCACGATCACCACGGCGTCCCCGGTGAACACCTCCAGACCATAGCGGATGGCGCGGCCGAAGCCGTGCGGTCCGGTATTGCGGACCAAACGAACGCCGGGGTCCGCCTGAGCCCGTTGCTGCACCTCCTCGACCGTGCTGTCGGTGCTGCCATCATCTACTACCACGATTTCGTAGGCGATAAGCTCTTGGGTGAGCCGGCGGCGGAGGTTGTCGAGTGTGAGTCCGATGTTTCCGGCTTCATTACGCGCGGGAATCACCACGGAGAGTTTCATTCCGTTGCCTCTACCCGTTCTGAGGAGAGCTCGCGAAGGATGTCATCCAGAGAGTGCGTGATGTCCCATTCGGGAAAATCAGTCCGGATTCGCTGAAGATCGCTGATATAACAAATGTGATCACCCGTTCGGTTTTGATCGACGTACTCCACCTTGAGACGCTTCCCGATCAGCTCTTCAAAGCGCGCGATCGCTTCCAGGACCGAAATGCTATTGCCCCGTCCCCCGCCGAGGTTATAGACGGCTGCACTGCGCGGCCGCTCGTAAAAGGTGAAGAAGAACCTACACACGTCGTGCGAGTGAATGTTATCGCGGACCTGCTTGCCTTTGTATCCATAAATGCGATAAGTCCGACCTTCTTTGACCGCACGCGCCATGTAGGCAAGAAACCCGTGCAGCTCTGCGCTCGAGTGATTTGGGCCGGTGAGGCAGCCGCCCCGTAAACAGACGGTAGGCATGTTGAAATAGCGTCCGTATTCCTGCACGAGCACATCGGCGGCGGCTTTCGACGCGCCAAAGAGGCTGTGGAGCGTCTTGTCAATGCGGCAGTTCTCGTCGATGCCATGCCAATCCGCAGGGTCGGCATAGTCCCAACGGGTGGGCAGTTCATTCAAACGCTTTTCGTTCGGAGCATCGCCATACACTTTATTGGTGCTCATAAAGATGAAAGGAGAATCAGTGCAATAGCGCCGCGCTGACTCCAGGAGGTTGAGGGTTCCAACGGCGTTGATCTCAAAATCGTCGAACGGGCGATCTTTGGCCAGGTCGTGCGAGGGTTGTGCAGCGCAGTGAATGACGAGGTCCGGCCTCTCCGATTTGACGAGATCGAGGATGGCCGGGCGGTCGCGTACGTCCAACGCGTGGTGGGTAAAATGCCGAGTCCGCCGCCGTAGGCGCTCCAAGTTCCAGGTAGTGTCTCCATCGGGGCCGAAGAACTCTCGGCGCATGTTGTTGTCCACCCCGTGGACTCGCCAGCCCTGCTGGTCGAAGAAGGCAACTGCCTCGGAACCGATCAGACCGCTGCTCCCTGTCACCAAAACCGTTTTCATTCTCTTTATCTCCAACGCTTATTGGACCAAGCCATGCCGATTCAGCTCCGAAGCCGCTCGGTCGAAATAATCTGCTGAGGGCGCCGATTGGGCCCATTCGATCAATTCCGCCAGCCCATCCTCCCAACGCACTTGCGGCTCATAGCCGAGCAGGCGGCGCGCTTTGGAAATATCCGCCGTGCAATGACGAATATCTCCTTTTCGAAATTGGCCGCTGATTTGCGGTTCCAGATCCTCGCGTCCGAGCAGGCACGCGAGAACCCGAGCACAGTCGCCAATCCCTCGCGGGACCCCACTGCCGATATTGATGACCTGCCCGCACGCCGCGGGCTGTTCCAGCGCCATGATGGCCGCCCGCACCACGTCGTGAACCGAGACAAAATCTCGGCTTTGGTTACCATCTTCGTAAACCACAGGAGCATGCCCGGCGAGCAGGCGGCTGAGGAAGATAGCTAGGACCCCCGTATAAGGATTGCTGAGCGACTGGCGTGGACCATAGACGTTGAACAGACGCAGGCAAACGACAGGGAAATCAAAAGTCTGCCCAAGGCTAAAGGCAAGCTCTTCCTGGTATCGCTTCGTCAGCGCGTAAATGTTGCGCGCCATCAACATAGCTTCTTCAGGCGTCGGCACAGGCTCCAGGCCCTCCCCGTTTTCCGGATGGACCGGTTCCCATCCGTGCTCTTGTATTTCAGCCTCGGTTCTGATTCCCACCCGCAAAAGAGTCCCGTCGGACGGCCGACGGTACAGCCCCTCGCCGTAGCCCGTCATGGAAGTGAAAATAAGCAACCTGCTCAGCCTTCGTTTCCGTTCCGCCAGCAACTCGAGCAGGAGGGCGGTTCCCCCCACATTGACGTCTACAAAACGGTAGGGCTGATAAAGTGACTGCGCCACGCCGACAGCCGCTGCGCAATGAACGACCGCGTCTGCATTCTCTACCGTCTGGCACAATGCCTCTCGATCGCGGATGTCACCCACCTGCAATCTGGCGTCCCTCGGCAGGTAAGCCGGAAGTCCGGAAGGGTGCACCTGCGGATCAAGACTATCTAGAATAGTGACCGAGTAGCCGCGCGCGAGCAAACTCTCAGTCAAGAAAGAGCCAATAAAGCCGGCACCGCCGGTGACAAGAATCCTCACTCGATCCCTCGCGACACTGTTTTCCTACTGTTGTAGGTGTGAGTCCCTAAACACAGAAAGATGGTATTTCTTCAAAATCTGGGTCTGTGCCCTAACATAGTCCGGTGAAGGAAAAGTATGTTTGAGCAGATTATCGTTCTTCAACGAGGTCAGTTCAGCCCGGACCGGAAGAAGGAAATCGCGGCGCCAGACAAAATAAGTCTGCCATTGGATCGAGTTGACCAAGACGAATCCGACAAAAAAAACGGTAAGCGCGTACCCGGCATAGGGCCTGTCTGCTCCCCGGGTCGTCATGCCAATGAACAACATGCTGACCAGAGCTATCCACATGAGGGAGGAAATCGTCACATAGCGACTCGCCATGGCTTGGTCAATTCCAAATCCTACCCGACCAATTCCAGTAAGGAAAGCGCTCAGGACCCCGTACAGACCTATTCCAATATACGGCGCGAGGACCGTCGGCGGTATACGCCGGGCCAGCCACGCTATAATCAAGCCAAAGAGTACCAAGCCTGAAACGCCGGCCGCCACCGCTACCGCCGCTACCTGATCGCAGGCCAGTCCATAGGCTACGCATTGGGAGGAT
>JAJYJL010000774.1 GCA_021789565.1 Acidobacteriota bacterium | reverse complement strand
ATCTGCAACGTTGCCGGTGGGAAATTACACAACAAACATCGGGTGGGTGCGCGTGACTTTGCTGGCGGGCGCGGCCGGGAGCGAGTCCGTGATCGATCAGTCACGAACGCGGGTTGATTTTGTAAGCCTCGACCGGAGGTTCGGAGCTTATGAACTGATTCTGCCCTGGTATGGCCCGCCATCTTATGAGCCGTGGACGCCAACGCTCGAATCGCAATTCCGCAAGATAGGCGTAACCGTAGCTGCAAATCCGCGAAACAACTTCAAATTGATTTCGGAAGTTAATTCTCCGGGTTTTGGCGTTTATTGGTATCGACGCAAGGCATATTTGGAACAGAAGGACGCTTATCTGAGGACTCACGACACAAAATATCTCATCCGCGAACCGGACCTTTCCAGCCACGAGTGGCTGGACAAGTTGAGTGCCACGATCACTGACTCGATGAAGGAATTCAAGCCCTACGCGCCGCTTGCTTATTACCTGGCTGATGAATCTTCGCTGACAGCCTACGGTGATCCGCTGGATTTCTCGTGGTCCGGGCCGACGCTTACGGCCTTTCGGACGTGGCTCCGGGGCCAGTATTCGAGCCTGGATGCACTGAACAAAGAATGGGAGACGAAATATCAATCCTGGGATGACGTCATGCCGCTCACAACTTCTCAGGCGCAGGCCAAGGGAGATTATGCCGGCTGGATGGATCACCGCACCTTCATGGAACAGGTTTTCGCCCGTGCCGTGCGGGTCGCGGCCGACACGGTGACGGCCCAGGATCCAGGCGGCTTGCCGAGCATCTCAGGCACACAAGCGCCCGGGCCATCGAACGCGGTCAACTGGTACTTGCTTGATAACATAGTGAAATACCTGCAACCATATTCCGAAGACGATCAGGATGATCTGCACCGTTCAATCCATGGTGGCCAGATCATGACAGGCTTTACCAGCTATGAGAGCTTCGGCGCTGAGCTGCGCCACCAGCTCTGGCACAGGTTGCTGGCAGGGCAGATCGGCGCATCGCTCTTCTGGCAATACACGGCGCTGAATGCCGACCTGAGTTTGACCCAGCAGGGACGTGACCTGAGTTCTCTGACCAGCGAGTTTCGCGACGAGGGTCTCGCTCTGCTGCTCCGGGGCGCAAAGCGCGAGAATTGCGGCATCGCCGTCCACTACTCGCTGCTGAGCGTTCGCAGTCACTGGATCACCGATGGGCACATTGAACCTGGCGAGGTTACAGACGGTGATAAGACCTCCAAGAACCTTGAGCGGTTTCACCAGAACCGTACCAACTGGCTCCAGGCACTGCGGGACGCGGGGTATCAGTACGACTTTCTGACCACCGAACAGATTGACAAGGGAAACCTGGCAAACTACAAAGTCCTGGTCCTGCCGGATTCGATTGCGCTTTCAGGACCTGAAGTGGCCGCCATCCGGGAATTCGTTCTGAGAGGCGGGCTGCTGATTGCGGACGCGCAGACAGGATTGATGGACGGGCACGGGCGCTGGGAGCTGCACGGTTTGCTGGACGACGTGCTAGGCGTCCGGCAGGAAAATGCCCGCGTGGAGTCGAAGGACCCGGAACCAATTACAATCCACCCGGCGTGGAGTGGCAATGAAATCGGGCTGGTCACCATCCCGGCAGAACAAGACCTGGAAATTACCTCCGGCCATGCTGACTTCAGAAAGGGAAGCACACCCTATATGATTCAAAACTCTTTTGGCGCGGGCCGGGCGGTGACTCTGAATTTCTGGCTCAACAATTACCTCGCGTTGCGGAAGGCGGGAACGAACGGCCCCATGTTGAAAGTGCTGGCGCATTACCTGGGCGGAGCCGGAGTCGAGCCTGTTGCGGATGTTCGCAAGCCCGGCGGCAAACGGATCGACTGCTCGGAAATCGTTGGCTACAGGAAAGGCGAAGTCCGTTACCTGGTTGTGCTTCCCGAAATGGGTTGCAAGGATGTTGGCCCGGTAAACCTCCAGTTATCCTCTGCGCGTTACGTCTACAACCTGAGAGAGCATCATTTGCTTGGTAACATTTCCTCTGTGAACGGGACACTGGAAGAAGGCGCGCCGCTCTTTTTGGCCCTGTCGCCGGAACCTGCCGGCAGGCTCAGCATCAGCGCGTTGGGAGCAAATGACGGAGACCTGCAAGTCAAGGCAGGAGGCACTGCGGCCTTTCGTATTCGATTGGCTATGCCTGAGGGACACAAAGATTTCCCGGAGGCCGTCCATGTGGAGGTTCGTAACGCCGACGGAAGGTTCCTTTCCTATTACGGCGCAAACCTTGCGCTAAAAGACGGCGAAGCACGGTTCAGTATTGCGCTGGCTTTGAACGACCAACCAGGAAAGTGGCAGGTCATCGTGCGGGAGCCCTATACTCACCAAAAATCTTCAGAAACCTTTACGGTTGTCCGCTGAGCCTTTGCGGCTCAGGGCCTGCAATTTTGGTCGATGCGCTCCGTTGAACAGGAACGCGGCGGTGCCCTGTGCAGGCCCTTTCACATTCCTGCGAGTCCCTTCGACTCCCAAAAAACTATTGACAATATCATTTCGATATGAGATGTTCGTTCCGTTTAATATACTCATACCAAAGTCGGACAAGCCCTTGCCACGTCTCGTAACTTGGCAGGCCCTCTGCGTTCAATTGCGGGCCAGACTAAGGGCTGTTATAGAGGTTGGGACTAATTAACGAATTGTCAGAGACCTAAGAGTCTCACGAATGACTGTTCGCCTTTCTGTAAGCTTTCGTCGGGTCATAACCAGCACACGCAAGACCGAAAGGAGAGGACTATGCTGAAACGGCAGGTAGCAGTCCTGGCTACCCTTATCTGTTTTCTTGTTCCCGCAGGCGCGTTTGCTCAAGGTGCATTAGGGACCATCACTGGGACCCTGATGGATTCGTCTGGCGCCGTAATCCCCGGCGCCGCAATTACCATTACGGAGGTTAATACCGGGGTTGTGCAAAGCCTGACTAGTTCCAGTGCCGGCTATTACCGTATTGCGGTTCCCCCCGGCACCTACCGGGTCGAAGCCAGGAAAGAGGGTTTCAAGGCCGCGGTTATCGATAACGTGATCGTCCCGGTGGCACAGGTAGTGACGGAAGATTTTACGCTGCAGGTGGGGGCGGCCAGGCAAACGGTCACGGTTACAGCGGCGCCACCCTTACTGACCCCGGACACGGCCGAGGTTGGCGCCTCGATGAGCCCAAAAGAATTTGCAACATTGCCCATAGCTCTTGATGATGGTGGCCGCCAGTTGCAGACGTTTATCTTTACCAGTCTGCCGGGCGCCACGGGCAACTCTTTTTCAGGATCGATCAACGGAGGCCAGCTTTTCAGCTCAGAAATTATGATCGATGGTGTCTCGATTGGCCGTTACGATCTGAGCGGCGGAAGCCTGAATGAGTTCACACCCTCCACGGACTCGATCGGTGAGTTTAAAGTGCAGATGTCGAGCTATTCTGCTGAGTATGGCAACACCGGCGGCGGCGTCGAAAACTTCGTGATGAAGTCCGGCACCAACCAGTTTCACGGCACGGTGTACGAGTATCTTCAGAACGAGGCCCTCAACGCGGCCGGTTTTACCAACAACGCCTTTGGCGGCAAGAAACCGTCGCACAAGGACAACGATTTTGGCGTGGCTGTTGGCGGGCCAATCAAGAAAGACCGCACGTTCTTCTTTTTCACCTATGAAGGCGACCGTTACAGGAGTTTTAACCTGAGCGGACTGACCACGCTGCCCACAGTCGACATGAAGCAGGGTGACTTTGGCGCGTGGCTGGGCAAGCAGGTTGGAAGCGATGCGCTCGGCCGGCCGGTTTACCAGGGTGAGATCTACAACCCTCTTACAACTCGGACTGTAGCAGCGGGCGCGGTGGATTCCGTCACGGGGCTTACCAATACAAGCGGCGCCGACGCGACTCTTAGAGACCCGTTTCCCAATAACGTCATCCCTTCTGGGGATTTCAGCATGGCGTCGTCGTCGCTGATTGGGCTCTTCCCGAATCCACAGCTCAACAGCCTGACCAGGAATCAACCCGCCTTCAGGGGTTGTTGTCCGGTCCTTAATGTCGATCACTGGAGCCTGAAGATGGACCACGTGATTAACAGCAAGCAGCGGATATCCGGCTCCTTTAACTACATCCGGCGCGTTCGTGATAACCGGAACTCGAGGACATTTCCTCCCTTCCCGGGATATCCTCTGAATCCGATTAAGGAGCAGATTGTTGGCGGACCGATGGCCCGGTTTTCCCACAACTGGACGATTAACGACCACACCATCAACAATTTTGCTCTGGGCTACAACCGCTTCATCAACAACAACAACGTAACGCCCAACGCATCGTTTGCTCAAAAGCTTGGCATTCCCGGTGTTGACACCAGTTGCTTCCCGCCATTTAACTTCCGCGAAGGACAATTGGGGCGGTATGGCGTGGGCTGCCACAATTCGGATCCTTCAGAAAGCTACATCATCACAGACACGCTGGCTTACCTGCGCGGAAAGCACAGTTTCAAATTCGGTGGCGAATTTCGAAGGTACCGCTATAACACGTTTGAGCCCGGGTCGCTCGGCGGATCATTCACCTTCTCAACGCGTGAGACCTCTTTAACGGACTTCACGGCCGCTACGGGCAATCCGTTTGCCAGCTTTATCCTTGGTGCAGTGGACTCCGGTACCCGTTCTATTTACACCACGGAACCGGGCTATCGTGCCGGTGTCCTGGACGTTTTCTTCCAGGATGACTGGAAAGTCACGCGCAAGCTGACCCTGAACCTTGGCGTCCGCTACGATCTTCCGCTGCCTAAGAAAGAAGCCTTCAACCGCCAGTCGGGACTGGATCCAACAGCCCCGAACCCCGGCGCGGACGGCATCCCAGGGGCTTTGGTTTTCTTGGGGAGTTGCAAGGGATGCAACGGACGGAATTCCTTCCAGAATATGTACTGGAAAGAATTGGCGCCGCGGATCGGGGTGGCCTATGAGATCAGCAAGAATCTGG
>JAJYJL010000773.1 GCA_021789565.1 Acidobacteriota bacterium | reverse complement strand
GGACGGGGCGTCCGCTGACGATTTCTCAGGTTGTCCACGACGTGAAGAAGGTTGCGGCGCGCCGACGGCAAAGAAAAGCCCGCCGGAGCCTCGACACGGCGCTAGAATACGACACACCTCCGGAACATGTTCATGCCCCACCGAGGGCGTAGAGATGACTGGGCTCGACCCCCTCCGAACCGCCGGAGCTTGCACTTGACACGTCGCGCTTTCAGAGATGACATGAGGACGGGCATGGAATGACAAAGGAATGCACTCGGAATGGCGCGTGCGTGGCGGAGCGAAGGAAAAATTATGCTGCGGGGTGGAAGGGCTGAGCGGCGAGCGGAGGGATGGTTTGCGGCAAGCCGTTGATGAGATACTGCTCGATCATCTCAAGCGTATCGGGGCCGTTGATGTCAGCGGTGATGACCAGCAGGTTACCTTCCCAAGCGGGGCTGATCTGTTTGATGCCGGGTAACTCGCCGTTGGACTTGACGTCGGGCCAGCGTAGCTCAAGAACGATAGCGTCAAAGTTTTGACGGTTGACGGTGTCGAGCAGGGTATCACCGCCGATATCGTCATGACCCTCGACTTGCTCCAAAAGAGCCAGAAGATTGCGGACATAAGGTCCGCCGCTAAGAACCAGAACCTTTCTGCGTTGTAATAAAGTTGCCACGAACGCCCCCCTCCCAAGGAGCTGGCGGCTTTGGGCCTCAGCGTTGCACCCAGCGTCCCCCCCGAGGAACTATGGCACAACCTTGTTTCCTGCTACGTTAGCAACGTGCCAAGCCCAAAAACCACTCCGAAACCTCGTGGACCGAACCTGGTCCGTCTCGGAACAACGTTATCCTACCGCGCATCAGCAAACCCGACAATGTTACTTTGGTATCATTAAGATCAGCAAAAGGTACTAGTCGAATGCAGGACCGGCCCGGAGGGGGTTTGAGGGAAAACCGCGTCCTCAGGGCCGGCGAATCCCGCTACCCGCGCCAAATTTTATACCACATTTTGCGATGGATGTCTAGACAAACCCAAGATTTTGTGCTTGAATGGGTCACGGAGGGAATCACCGTGGACAATTTGAAAGTAGAAGCGTGGATGAAAGTCCACAACGCGGTCCCCAAAGGGATCAAGTTTCTTGGGCACACGTTTACGGCGCCGGCATCCTTCCGGCTGCGGCTTGCGCCCGTTACGCCCGGCATCTTTGCGATTTTGGTGGTGGGCCGCTCGGGTGACGGGGTGGAATACGAACCCATCTATTTTGGGGAATGCGACGACTTTCCACGGCGGGTGACCCGGACGCACGAGCGCTACCGGGACTGGCTGACGGAAACGGGCGGCATTGAAAACCTTTATGTGGCCTACTACGCGACCCCTTTCCTGACAGAGGCGCAGCGGCGCGAGGTGAAAAGTTCGCTGATTGATCATTACCACCCCGTGTGCAATGAGAAGGCGGGCAGGCACTTTCGGTTTGGCGCGCTGCTGGGAATCGGTAGGTGAGAGGGCCGGGTAGCGAGTAACACTGTTTATGTCGGTCTGCGGGTCTTGGTGTTGTGATACGATGGCGCTCGATGGTGAGAGTGAGGAGCCGGAGCCGGGCGCGACGGAAAGTGTGAGGCTGTAAGCCGGCGGTGGGGACGCCGCCGCGAGCGCCATCTCCAAAGTAGCCGCGGACCTTTGAATCCCGGGTCCGCGTGCCCCGGTTTGTTCTTCCAATCCCTCAATCGCAAATCTTTTTTCTTTCCATCGGCCCGGCATGGAGTGTTTACTGATTGCCGAGACGATGGGGCGCTGCTCAGTGACGACATGGGGGTAATTTCGCAATGATCATTTCGAGTGAGGAGAATGGCCTTCGATGGGCCATGGTCGGAATCTTGCTTTGCCTGCTGGGCGCCGGTTCGACTGCGGCGGCGGCGGGACCGCCCCAATCCGCTGTTGCCAAAGGACGAGCCCTGTTTGGGTCGAACTGCGCCATTTGCCACGGCGGCGACGCTCGGGGAGGCGAACGCGGACCCAGCCTGTATAGCCGGCGCCTTTCCAAGGGGCGAATTCTCCAGGCGATCCGTCACGGAATGCCCGGCGGGATGCCCCCGTTTCATTTCCCTCCCAAGGAAGAGTCGGCCATCGTTGCCTTTGTTTATTCACTCAACGGCCCGGCGTCAGCAAGTGAAATCAAGGGCGACGCGGCTGCCGGAAAAGCTTATTTCTGGGGCAAGGGAGAGTGCGGCAGTTGCCATATGATCTACGGCCGTGGCGGAGTGAAAGGCCCGGACCTCACCAGCGTGGCGAGCACGCGGTCAATCCCGAAGCTTGAAGAGGCGTTAAGCAAGCCGGGTGGAACACCGGGATATCAGGTGGTTTCGGTGGAGCTGAAGGATGGCCGCACATTGCTGGGGTTTGCCCGGAACGAAAGCGGCTACGACCTGCAGCTTCAGGATTTTGAGGGACACTTCCACTTTCTGGAGCAGAGCCAGATCGCACGCATCGTGCGTGAGAAGAAGCCGCTGATGCCGGCTGTGCGGCTGAGTAAGACGGATATGGATAACCTGCTGGCCTACCTGATTTCTCCTTCGCCGCCGGAAGGAGTGCCGAAAACGACTCTGGGAAGCGTGAAGCCTGGCCCAGGCGACTGGCCCACCTACGACGGCCAGATGGGAGGCAACCGATACAGCCCGCTGGACCAGATTAATCTTAAGAACGTGAGCAGGCTTGCCCCGCGATGGACTTTTACCATCCCGCGCGCCGGGGAACTGGAGACGACTCCGGTGGTCGTCGACGGCCTGATGTTTGTGACGAGTCCCAACCAAATTTACGCGCTCGATGCTAGCACCGGGCGCGAAGTCTGGCATTACCACCGCGTTATTGCCCAGGGGAAGGGTGGAGAAGTATCGTACAACAATCGCGGCGTGGCCGTTCTCGGAAATAAGGTCTTTATGGCTACCCCGGATGCGCACCTGCTCGCCCTGAATCGGGTGACGGGCGGGCTGGTGTGGGATACGACGATGGCCGACTATCGGAAGGCGTACAGGGTTAGTGCGGCGCCCCTGGTGGTGGGGAACCTGGTGATCTCCGGAACAGCCGATTCCGACGATTGTGCGCGCGCGTTCGTTGCCGCCTATGACGCTTCAACGGGCAAGCGGGTCTGGCGTTTCTGGGCGATGCCCGCGCCCGGCGACCCTCTCGCGAGTACCTGGGTTGGCTGCGCATTGAAGGACGGCGGCGCTCCAACCTGGACGACCGGAACCTACGATCCCGTCGCCGACCTCCTCTATTGGACAACCGGGAATCCTTGCCCGGAGTTCAATGGAGATGAGCGCAAGGGAGACAACCTCTACTCAGATTCGGTGGTGGCGCTGAAGCCCGAAACAGGCAAGCTGCAATGGTATTTTCAATTTACACCTCATGACCAGTACGACTGGGATGCGAATGAAACCCCGCTTGTGGTGGACGCAAAGTTCCACGGCCGGGAACGGCATCTCCTGCTGCAAGCGGACAGGAACGGATTCTTTTATGTCCTTGACCGGATCACAGGGAAGTTGCTGATGGCGACGCCTTTTGTGCACAAGCTGACGTGGGCGAGCGGCATCGCACCCGACGGGCGTCCAAAGATGCTCCCCGGTTCAGTTCCGACTGTAAAAGGCACTAAGATCTGCCCTTCGGCCGAAGGCGGGACAAACTGGATGTCCCCGGGATGGAGCCCCGCAACGGGTCTGTTCTATGTCCAGGCCGTTGAGGACTGCGCGATTTACTCCGAAGGAGAGCCGGCGAGGAAACCGGGAAAGCCGTTCGTCGGTGGGAATGCCCTCGAGATTCCCAGTGAGCCTCCGAAGAAATACCTGCGGGCGATTGACTTTCAAACCGGTAAGATCGTTTGGGAAGTTCCGCAGGTGGGGCCGGGCAACACGTGGGGAGGGACGCTGGCCACCGCCGGCGGCCTGGTCTTCTTCTGCGACGATGGCGGCGACTTTGCCGCAGTTGATGCCCAAACCGGCAAGCCACTCTGGCATTTCGGCGCCAGCCAAAGCTGGCACGCTTCGCCGATGACTTATGAGGCAGGGGGTCAGCAATACGTTGCTGTGGCCGCAGGAGAAAGGATCATTGCTTTTGGGCTTTTATCTCAGTAGGGGAAGCAGATTTGTTTCCCCGTCGGCAGCGCGACCCGACCGAAAAAGTTGCTCAGCCCCGGTGTTTTTCACCCCGTGCATCACACAATGAGAAGTCCCCTGTTTTCCTGCTTGGGTGTCGTCACCCAAAGCGATGCGTGACTGCCAAAACCTGCGTTTCTAGGTGAGGAACACCATGCTGATCGGCGCTCCTATCGGGGTGTACTGGCCAGTGAAAGTGAGATGGCCTGTCTCTCCGTTCATGCGAAACGTCGTGATGTTGTCGGTGGGCGGATTGCACGAAAAAAGGAAATTGCCCGAAGGATCAATTGTGAAGCTGGGGGAATAGTCGCCACGGGTCCATTCCTCTCCGACATAAGTGAGTGTACCGTCGTTCCCGATGGAGTAAATGGCGATGGTGTCATGCAGGCGGTTGGCGCCGTATATGAATCTGGCGTTTGGCGAAATCTTGATTGCGGAAGGGTAGTTGGTGCCGGCAAATCGCTTGGGCAGCGTGGAGATCACTTGTTTCTGCGTCAGCTTTCCGCTGGCCTCGTCGTAATCGAACACAACCACCGCAGAACCTTCTTCCTGAATGCAATAGAGCCAGCGGGCGTTCGGATCGAAGACAAAATGCCGCGGGCCGTCCCCAGGTGGCACCGACGCCCACGGGGGATTGTTGGGGGTCAGCTTGCCTTTCGTTACGTCAAAATTCCAGATCAGGATCTTGTCCATGCCCAGATCGGTGGAGAGGACACGCTTGCCGCTTGGATCAGCATGAATCATGTGGACGTGGGGCACGTCGTGCCCACTGATGGCGAAGCTTCCCGGCGGTGCGTTGACAGCGCGCTCGGGACCCACCACACCTTTGTCAAGATGGACGTCCGTGGCCGGACCCAACTCGCCA
>JAJYJL010000772.1 GCA_021789565.1 Acidobacteriota bacterium | reverse complement strand
GTGATCGGAAGTGATAATGACGATGGTATTTTGCCAATCGGGAGTCCGACGAAGAAAGTCCAAGAGCTTTCCAATCTGATCGTCAAGATAGGCAAGGCAATTGTCATAGCTTTCGGCGAGGAGACCTTGTTCTTGTGAGCTGAAATGGTATGAGGAAGGAGGGCTTGGAGGCAGAAACCGCAGCCTGCGGATGACCTCCATCGGCACTTTCCCAAAGCGATGGTCGTACGGTTCCGAAGTCAAATAAGGGTTGTGGGCGTCAAAATAGTTGATAAAAAGGAAAAAAGGCCGTCGTGGGCGACCGTGGTACCAATTGGAGACACTGGAATTGACCTGCTGAGCGCTCCGGCGGTCGAACCAGTTGTAATGCCAGAAAGTCTGGTAGAAGGGCTGAACAATTGCGTTCCCTACAAAGGTTTGGGCGATGTTATCCTGAACCCACTGGGTACCATCGCTGTATGTCTCAAAGCCCTGAGCGATTCCCCAACCCTTCTCCAAGTAGCGGGTGTTTCCCACAATCCCTGCCGTCTCGTAGCCGCGTGACCGGAGGATTTCTGCCAGAGACCAGGGGCTCGAAACCAGGGGAACAGCAAAGTCCGCCCCGTGCTGCTGGGGAAGCAAGCCGGTAAACATGGAGGCATGCGACGCCAATGTCCAAGAGGTGGCCGCGATGGCGTTCTCGAACAGGACGCCCGTGCGCGCAAAGCGGTCCAGGTTCGGCGTGGTGGGCCGCGGATATCCATAGGCGGAAAGATGGTCGGCGCGCACCGTATCCAACGTGATAAAGACGATGTTGGGCGCGCCCCGCGGCGGCGGGACGGTCGGCGGCGCGGCCGGCCCGGAAATGGGCGGCCACAGCATGAAAACTCCGATTCCCGCAAGCGCGACGGCTGTAATCGCGCCCAACCCCCAGCCTAACGGCCGCATCAGCGGGGCCAGCCGGCGTTCCCCCAAAACCTTAAGCCATGGCCAGACGGCCGCGAATATCAGCAATGAAACCAGGAACGCCGGGGTAAAAATCAAAGCGGGGAGAAGAACGTCTCCGTCGAAGTTGAAGGGGCGCGGGCCGATTTCGATATGGAACCATGCCACCATGAGCGTGACAAACGTGACGGCCAGGGCCGCCTCGATCGCTGCGAACAGTTCCTTGCCGCGGGTGCGGCTGGCCGGCCATCCGAGGGCGAGGCCCGCCAGGGCGAAAAAGGCCATGTCGATCAGGGGGGCCAGGAACCAAACTACATATGCTACATCAGGCTCAAGCAGCGGGATCACCCGAGGTCTCGTCCACAGCATCCACGCTTCAAAAATGCCAATCAGCAGTCCCATCAATGCGCTAATGAAGAACCAGCGGGAGACAAAGCCCGCCGAACCGCCCACTGCCCCGCTCCCTTTTATCCATCGGTGTTTCATGCAACTGATCCGCCCTGAACAGTAAAACTGACCATCCTATAAACCTTGGGCTAGTGTGCCATAGGAGCGGCGTCAGCACAAGCGCCCGACTTGCCCCGGGACCTTGATTCAGGCGCCTTCGGACGTTGGATTCCCTCCTGCGCAGGAATGACCGAGCCGGGCAAGTGGGTTGCTACCGAGTGGCCACCAACTTCCAAGATTAACATTCACAAACCCGCTTGCCGAATGATACATTCTTTGACGGATGGGATACACCGTTTCAGACCTGCAAGCCGTAAGCGTCGGCTTCCTGCTGTTTAGCCTCTTCGCGTTTGCTCCTGGATACACGTTTGGATGGTTGTCAGATGTGTTCGAATTCCGCCGGCGCAGGCTGGCAACTCGGCTTGCGGCCGCCGTGCCATTATCGATCGGCCTGACGCTGATAACAGCCTATTTTCTTTGGCGCTGGTGGCTCCCGCTCGTCTGGATCATTTTCGGGGCTTGTGGTGCGGTTTGCGCCATCCTGCTGGTCCGCGATGTGCGGGTGAACAAGCTTCACCTCTCACGATCTGGGTGGCTGGTGCTGGCCATCTCCATGGGGTGGCTCGTAATCGGGGCGCTCTCGTTGGTAGACCTGCAAGTCGGCAACCGCCTTTATTTCCCAGTCTCCTCGTACGATGGCATGACCCGCACGGCATTCACGGCTGCTCTATCGCGCGGCGGAATCCCTCCGCACAATCCTTTTTTCTTTGCGGGCCTGCCGGCTCCGCTTCGTTATCACTATTTCTGGCTTATTCCTTGCAGCCTTGTCGATCAACTCGGCGGGTCGCTGGTGAGCGCGCGAGTCAGCTTGATTGCAGGCGTGTTGTGGTGTGGTTTGGGTCTCCTCGGGATCATCGCGTTGTACCTCCGGTTCTTTCAGGGGAAGGGTGGAGAGCAGATCGAGCGGCGAACTCTGATTGCGGTGGCTCTGCTCGGAGTCACCGGGTTGGACATTCTGCCGGTTCTCATGCTCGATGCATACTCGCACGTGGTTTTTCCCACCATCGAATGGTGGAACGAACAGATTTCCGCCTGGATTACGACCATGCTCTGGGTTCCGCATGATTTGGCAGCGCTGATTGCGGGCCTCATTGGTTTTCTTCTTACGTGGGACGCGGCACGCCAAGTCCAGCGGCGGCAAGCCATCATTGGCTTTGTGGCGGGCGGCCTGGCCTTTGCCTCCGCCGTGGGCTCGTCGGTTTACGTGGGCGGCACTATAGCGGCCGGTTGCGCGCTATGGCTTGTTATCGCCCTCCTGAAGCGCTGGCGGCGGCACGCGTTGCTGCTGGCTGCCGCCGGGATGCTGGCTGGACTTCTCCTGCTGCCCTTCATCCTCCAGGTGACGCAGGGCTTGACGAGCGCCGGAGCCTCCTCGCATTCTGCGCCCGTAGCATTCACTGTGCGCCGCTTCCTATTCCCGGACCTCATGCTGCAGTCAGCCAGTCCTGGCAAATTACTCGCGCTCAATGCGGCCCTTCTGCCCCTGAACTACTTTCTTGAGTTCGGTTTCTTCTTTGTGGTGGCGTGCTTGGGGGTACGCCGGATCTGGCGGCACGGGTTCAGGGACCAAGCGGAATGGTGCGCTGCGGCGCTGGCGGCTGCTTCGCTGTTGATATGCACGTTTATGAGGTCCACGGTGATCACGAATAATGACCTCGGGTGTAGAAGTGCGCTTGTGCTGCAATTCATCCTGCTGCTTTGGGCTGCTGAGATGTGGAATGAAGGCACTCTGGGTTTCGGTCCGTCCCGCGGCGGCCGATCTGCTGCTCACCCAAGGGCGGCGCCCTACCTGGTCGCGGTGACGGTCGTGCTGGGGGCCATGGGTTCATGCTACGAAGTATGCCTTCAACGCACTTTCCCAATCCTTTCGGATTCGTTTTCCGTCCAAAAGTACGCCTGGCTGTCGCCCGATCATCGGCTTGGCCGGCGGACCTTTGAGCTCCGGCGCGCGTACGATGAACTGGACCGCATGCTGCCTGCGAGCGCAACCATTCAGGCTGACCCGCAGGACGGCATCGGAAACATACCGGCTGGATTGTATTCCGACCGGCAGATGGTTGCCGGCGGCGGCCATTGCAACACAGTGTTCGGAGGAAGTGAAAAGTTCTGCGACGAAGTGATCCTGCCGCGCCTTAAGCCCCTCTTCGACGACCGGCAGCCGGTGACAGCAGGGGGGGTGGAGGATACCTGTCGCGAGTTCTCCATTACCGCTCTGCTTTTTCAGGATACTGATGCGGTGTGGAAGGATAAATCAAGCTGGATTTGGAAGATGCGCCCGCTGCTGAGCAATGATTTCGTACGTGTGATCAAGTGCGGCGACGGCGCTGGAGCCCAAACGCATGGTGGCACCCGTCAGTAAGGAAACGCGGGCGGTCTCAAGGCTCCTACAAGTCGCCTGGATTCGCCATCTGACCAGCCATATTCCGCCGGAGCAGTTCGGGCGTTACCTGCTCGTCGGTCTGTTCAACACGCTCTTGGGCTATGGGGACTATGCGCTGCTGACGGCCGCGCTTGCGCCCGTCATTCCCCACAGCTATATTCTTGCCAGCATTATTGCGGCTCCGCTGAACATTACGGTGGCGTACCTGGGTTACAAGTGGTTTGTGTTCAAGACCCGCGGCGACTATTTGCGCGAATGGTCGCGCTGCATTATGGTGTACGGCAGCGCCATGGTTTTGGGCATTGTCCTGCTTCCGCTGGTCGTGTATCTTGTGCGCCGCGCCACCGGCCTCGATCAGGCCGCACCCTACATCGCGGGCGCCCTGCTGATGGGCTTCGGTGTCATCTACAGTTTTCTCGGGCACAAGAATTTCTCCTTCCGCCCTCGTGAATGATGGTCAGAAATAGGCCTTCCGGCAGGCGGCGCGACGCTTTTTCGGCGTTTGTTTCCACAGGTGCGCGGCCAGTGCGTCCGGCGGTTCTGCCATGAGCTTTATGGCTGAGCGCTTTCCGCCGTGCTCCTGATTGCTTCGTCGCTGCGCAAAGGCTCCCCGGGCTCGTACTGGAAGTTGATGCGATCGAGTTCAAACACGTACGGCCGGTGCTGGACGAAGGTGTGAATGGCGCCGATGTATTCGCCGATAATCCCCAGGAAGAAAAGCTGAAGCGAGGCCACAAAAAACAACCCGATGACGGTAGGCGCCATGCCGCCCGGGAACCGGGTCCAATAAAGCAGCTTGTAAACCGTGTAACCCAGCCCCGCCAACACGCAGAGCACGGAGCCCACAAACCCGGTGAAGGTGACCAGGCGCAGCGGCACCTTGGAGAAGTTGGTGATGCCCAGCATCGCCATGTCGTACAGGGTGTAAAAGTTGTTCTTGGTGATGCCGCGCTTGCGCTTCGGCTGGTCGTAATAAAGCTTCACATGCGGCATGCCGATTTCGGCGATCATGCCGCGGAAGTAAGGGTAGGGGTCGTCAAGGTCCTTGATGGCGTCCACCACCTTGCGGTCATAAAGGCCGAAGCCGGTGAAATTTTCAAAAGTCTCGACATTGGATAGTTTGTTCAACAGCCGGTAGTAAGTTTTTCTGATCCGGAACATCACGGCGGACTCTTCGCTGGT
>JAJYJL010000771.1 GCA_021789565.1 Acidobacteriota bacterium | reverse complement strand
AGGGAACCCTGACCTCTATTACGCCCTTGAGCTTGCTGAGCGAGGTTACGTCACCGTCGCACCTGCATACCCTGGCTGCGGAGAATATGATTTCGGCGGCTATGAGGTCGATCCATATCAAATGGGTTATGTAAGTGGGGCGATGAAAGCCATCTGGAACCATATGAGGGCCGTGGATCTCCTGCAATCCCTGCCGGAGGTGGCAGCGGATCGTATTGGGTGCATCGGTCATTCTCTGGGTGGCCACAGCACACTGTTCGTTTCGGCCTTTGATACGCGCATTCGTGTGATGGTTACAAGTTGTGGCTTTACGAGTTTCGAAAAATATTATGGGGGGAAAATTCGTCCCTGGAGTCAGCGATGCATGATGCCGCGGGTTGCGACCCGGTATGGGAATGACCCGGCTCGCATGCCTTTTGACTTTCCGGACGTCTTATGTGCGCTTGCGCCCCGCCCCTTGTTCATCAATGCGCCGCTGCACGATGCGAACTATGACGTTTCAGGAGTACGAGACTGCGTTCGGATGGACAGGGATATCTATACAAGGGTTTTCCATGCAGGGGGCCGACTCGTAGCCGTTCATCCGGATGCCCAGCATTCCTTTCCTCCCGCGGTTCGCACACAGGCCTATCATTTCATTGACAAGTGGCTGAGGCGGGTTGTGCGGGTCTGAGAGATACCATTCCCTGTCGAGGTCTTGCGAGGATGCTCATTCACACTTTGGGTGCGCGAGTTGGTGTGTTTGAGAGATAAATCCGGCATCGCCGAATAATTGGCGAGTTGCGGTGTGCTCCCATGCTGCCATTAATTTGCAAGCTACTGAAAGAAAATAAGTTCGTCATCAACGGCCTGGTTTTTCTGAGTATTACCCAGCCCAAGGACTTATAAACCTCATTGCATGCGTCGTGTTACACAGACAACATATGTTATACTCTGCGCAAATTCTTGAGAGAGGCTGCTAGGCTGTGGTGGGTCGTGGCCCCGGTGGGAATTCTCTTACTGATTTGTCCCGTGTGGAGTGAGACTGGGATTTTGGACCTTCCCGACTGCTTTGCAAGTCAGCATTCAAAGATCAATAGCCCATTCGCCTTCGGCGGGGAAAGGCTGGACCGTTTTCCGCAGCCTGAGCATATGCAACGCGCGGCTTACAAACGGTGTTGTGAA
This sequence comes from Acidobacteriota bacterium, assembly GCA_021789565.1. The sequence continues at coordinate 3,833 of JAJYJL010000771.1, read as the reverse complement.
TGATCGCGTTTTCCGGGTTGGACCTGCCAATTGCTGTGCTAGCTGATACGTATGACCGAGTCGAAAAATCGAGTCAGGTTCATACCGGGGGTTGATGGCTTATTTCTGCTTTGGAGCAGAGGGCAGAATGGGGGGACTTCCGATGGAGGATATGACTCATGTCTGATCAATTAGCGATACTGGGAGGCCCAAGAGCTATTAGAGACCCTTTGCCGACTTTTCTGGAGCGTGCTGGGCGGACGTTTGGCGACGAGGAGGAGTCTCTCGTTCTTGAGGCGCTGCGGTCAGGTTGCCTTAGCCGAAACGGCGGAACGATGGTCAAGAGGCTTGAAAACGAATTTGCCGCCGCATTAGGTGTCGACCATGTGGGGGCCTGTTCGAGTGGCACGGCAGCCGTGCATCTTGCTGTTGCGGGACTGGACCCTGAGCCCGGTGACGAGTTCATTGTTCCACCCATCACCGATATCGGTTCACTTCTGCCTGTCCTCTGGCAGAATTGCATTCCGGTTTTTGCAGACGTTGAGCCGGACACTTTCACCCTAGATCCTTATGACGTTGAACGTAAGATCAGTGATCGCACCCGTGCGATTATCGCAGTTCATCTGGCGGGGCAACCTTGCGACATGGACCGACTTCGAATGCTCGCGGACCAGCACCACGTGGCGCTCATTGAAGATTGTTCCCAGGCCTACTGGGCAGAATACGAGGGGAAACTCGTTGGCACGATGGGCACTGCAGCTACATTCAGCCTGCAACAGAGCAAACACATTACCTGTGGCGAAGGAGGGTTGATGGCCACGTCCCGCCAAGAGATCGCTGAGCGCGCGAAGCTGTTTGCGGACAAAGCTTGGCCGCGCGACACGAAGAACCTGGGTGCCGCGCGATTTCAGTTCTTGGCTCAGAATTATCGCATGAGCGAACTCCAGGGTGCGGTGGCTTTGGCACAGCTCCCGAAGGTCGTGAGCGTTGTGCAGCGCCGTCGCGAAAGGGCATCGCAGTTGACGGATCTGCTTGCGAACGTCCCCGGCGTTCGACCACCGGTGATCCCTGCCAGGACGAACCCTTCCTACTGGCTCTACATGATGCGAGTGGATGAGAAGGCTGCGGGAGTTTCAACCGCGCAATTCGGAGCAGCCTTGCTGGGTGAAGGCGTTCCCGCATGGGTGCAATACATGGTAAAGCCACTCTATTTGTGTAATTTGTTCAGGGAGTTGCGGACTTACGGAAATTCGCAATTTCCCTTTGCCCAATACGGCCGGCAAGAGTATCAATCGGGTTTGTGTCCTCAGGCTGAAATGGCACTCAGCACGGTTATTGCAATTCACTGGAACGAGAATTACAGCGAAGCGCAAGTTGAGCAAATGGGTGCAGCGATTTCGAAAGTAGCGTGTCATTACGCGGCTGCGCACAGATCCCAATAAGAATAGGAGGCTTCACTGAACATGATCAAGACTAAGCTGTTGCTTCTTGTGCTGATTGTGGTTCCCTCACTTGCTGTGCAGCCTCCGGTGAGGTTGCCGTGGTACATGCGCGAAACGGCCATGACGCCCGAGGGGCGGCTGACTTTTCTCAACAAGCCGTGGTGGCCCCGGGCAAAAGCGCTTGCTGAGGGGCAGAGTTTTACGCTTGACTTGAACCACGATGGGCGTCCCGATACTCTGATCGAGCGCAAGGAGGGGAATATTATCGAGGCTATCGATGACAGCGGAAAAGCCAAAAACATCCTCAATAAGGTTGATACCGCGTACGTCGTCAGTTACCACGGGACCGGCCTGGTTGATCGCATGGTCGTCTACATTGACAACAATAATGATGGGAAAGCCGACGAGATGGAAATCCGGTATTACAAAGACGGATATCTCCGTTTCGGGTGGTTTGGCGAAAATTATGACAACGATGGCGCCCAGATATTTTCATTGAAAAACTGGCAATATGCGGCGAATGGCTTCACCAGCAAGTTCCGTGGCAATGCCATGATTTACCTTAACAAGTACAATCCCAAGACCCACGGGTGGGGGCCGCTTTCGGAGTGCCCTTTTGCTTTCTGGGATCCGGACCATGACGGTCCGGGAGATATTGTCACCCGCTTCAGCGTTGCACCCCTCAGCAGCAATACCGGAAGCGACCGTGATTACGCAAATAACTACGCGTACATGTGGGCGCCGGAGGCCGTTCCGCTTGCCCGGATGGGTGCCATGAACGTCCGGCTGAGCTTTAATATTGACCCTGAGCCCCGGCACCTCGATCCTGAGCGGCCGCATTACAACTTTGGATTTAACATGGTGGGCGACCGGCTGTATCGCTATCCGCAAATGTTCTATACCAACCCGCGGCGCCGGCCGCCACAGACGGTTGTCCGCATTCCATGGAACGAGGCCCTTTCCGCCTCACTGGATTATCCAGCCCAGCGGACCGGCTTTACCTGGGACGAAGCGCGCAGCGTGCACCGGTGGGAAGGCCAGTTCTGGATTTACGAGCGCGAACTGATGTACAACACCGGAGGCCCGACCCACCGCTGGAACATGCGGCGCGAATACTCTTCCAAGGCGACTGCCCGGCGGCGGATCTATTATTCCGCCGTAGACAAGCGTTACCATCTTTTTGGCGCAAGCGAAGGTTGGATGGAAGTGGGGCACATGGTGGATGACAAGAAAGATATGGAGATTCGTTATTTTGACACCAATGGCGATGGCTATTTTGACAAGTGGGAGGTATTTTTGGCGGGCAACCCCATACCCGTCCGGGTAACGACCGTATTGAACCCGCGGGCGCGGCTGGTTCCCCTCCAACGCAGTTTTATGATCAAGGATTACAACCAGAAGGTCTTGCCGCACGCCATCGCGGAAGATGAACAACTGATTGGGGAGATGAAGAAGTTCGTCAACTCATCCCTGGCTGCGAAATACGAGGCAGCAGCGGCCAAGGCCACGATGGCGGAGCGCCGGCGGTATTGCCTCGATGTGTCTCGCGAGCTTTACTTCCTTGGTGTGCGCGACGAACTCGACAAGCGCAACGCCTCAGGTGACTACCCGGCTTTGGCCCAATCTGCCCCGGGTTTTGTGCTCAAACGCGGACCCATCGACGGTCGCTATACGTTGGGTGACACGCTCGCTTACTGGAAGCTTGCCAAGGAAATTGAGGCCTTCGCCGATGATTATGGTTCAGGGCATTTCCACAAGGCGTATCTCGATCTTGAAAGGATCACTCCGCCGGCGCATCCCGTCGCGGCCAAACAGTGATGACCCCTGCGGATCCAACAGGGAATTCACAAGACTCCGTTGTGCCGTTCACTGTCCGAAACTGACGGGCGGGCTGGGGGACTTTGGATGGTATATCCACACGTGAGTGCGGCTGCCGAAATAGATGGCTCCGTCGGCTCCGATTGTCAATCCGCTGGTTGCCTCGCCGGCCGTTTCCGGAAAGAAATGTACCTCACGCTGTGCTGGAGTAATATGCGCTAATTCACCGCCCAGGATTCCCCACAGGGTTCCATCCTTCGCTGCCTGCAGGCTTTCCAGGGGAACTGATCGCGGACGGTCGAAGTGATAAATTGCCTTCAGGGTGCCGGTCTGGGAATTGTAATCCATCAACTGATCGCCTGTGACAAAATAGGCATGGCCGTTGACTGCCGCAATAGCTCCCAAGTCGTGCCTGCCCTTGAGTACCTGGTCAAAAATAATTTTCCGGGTTTCCGGATTCCACACAAGAAAGTGGCTGTTGGTGGCCACGGCTTTGCTGCCTCCGCCGCCGCTTGGGTCGGCTCCGCAATAGACATACTTTTCGTCAGTCGCCACAGCGCTGATTTCTTCGTTGGGAACAATATTCCGGTAAAC